>CAURMS010000046.1:0-8288 GCA_963526085.1 uncultured Campylobacter sp.
CTCTTTATCTTCTCGTTTTCAAACCTCTTTGCCGCGGCCAAAACCGTTCGCGAGATGTCCAAAAATCCGCACTCGCCGCGCAAAAATTTATACACGGCGACTTCGTTTGCAGCGTTGATAGCGACGCCTAGATCTGGGTTTCGCAAAGCTTGATCTTTTAGCGAAAAGATAGGATATTTTTTCAAATTTATTTCGCCGAATTTTATGTTTTTTAGAGTTTTTAGGTCCAAATTCGGCACGATTTGCACATCGGCGGCGCTCAAATTTAACGCGCCGTCCTCGCCCAAAATCGCATGCGCGATGGCCAAAATCATATCGGTTTTGGATAGATGCGCCGTAGTCGAGCCGTCGGCAAACTCCACCAGCGCGTGCACTGTGGACGTGCGCTCGATGAGCGCCTCGATATCCCGCACGCCGTAGAGCCAAAAGGCCTCCAGCACCTCAAAAAGCTTGTTCGCCATCGTCGCGCTGTCGATCGTGATTTTGGCGCCCATGCTCCAGTTGGGGTGCTTCAGCGCGTCTGCGGCGCGGGCGTCTTTTAGGGCTTTTAGCGGGGTTTTGTAAAAGGCGCCGCCCGAAGCCGTGATGACGAGCTTGGCGACCGGGGTTTTGTTCGCGAGCAAAAATTTAAGCCCGAAATGCTCGCTATCTATCGGATTTATCGCGCCCCTGTCTAAAAATTTGCCGCCCGCTACGAGGCTTTCTTTATTTGCAAGCGCTAGCTTTTTACCTAGCTTTTGTGCACTTAGGCTCGGAGCCAGCCCAGCAAAGCCAACCAGAGAGTTTACGACGCGCTCGCTCTCGCACTCTTTTAGCATATCGCAGATGCCCTGCGCGCCTGCAAAAACGCGTTTGTGTTTTACGAATTTTGCAAATTTAGGCTCGGCGATACAGACGAATTTAGGCTTAAATTCGGCGATTTGCTCATTTAAAAGCTCGTAGTTTGACGCACAGCTCATAGCCTCGACGCTAAGGCCGAATTTGCGGGCCAAATTTAAAGTATTTGTCCCGATCGAGCCCGTCGAGCCCAGCACTACCACGATAGCGTCCAGAGCATCGCCGCGACGCCGAACAGATAGCCATCGACGCGGTCAAGCATACCGCCGTGGCCCGGCAGTAGCGTGCCGCTATCCTTGACGCCTGCGCGGCGCTTTAAATAACTCTCGAAAAGATCGCCCCAAACGCCAAAAACCGCAACCAAAAACGCTGTGATGAGACTATGCCAAAAGCTATCGGTCAGCACCCAGCCAAAGCCCGCGCCAAAGACCGTAGCCACGACGATACCGCCTGCCACGCCCTCCCAGGTTTTGTTTGGAGAAGTCTCGCTAAAGGCGTGCTTGCCGCAAAATTTACCGACGAAAAACGCCCCACTATCGCATGCTACGACCGTTAAAATCAGCCACGCCAAGTAGCCCACGCCGTACTGCGAGTAAAGCATCCAGATGAGAAAAATCGGCGTCATCGGATACAAAAACGGCAACGCGGGCGTTAGATTTTCGCTCTTAAAATGTGCGAGAAAACTAACCACTAGCAAGACCGCTAAAATAGCGATAAACACGGGGTTTGAAAAGGGCGTGAGCAGATAAAAAATAACCGCTATGAGCGCAAGAGAGCCGCCCTGCAGGCCGTAGAGCTTTTGCGCTTCACCAAACGAAGTGTAAAGCACGAAGCCTAAAATGGCGAAATTTAACAGATAACTATCGACGAAAAAGATGACCAAAACCGCCGCAAATAGCGCGACACCGGTGATTATACGCGTTTTCATGATTTTTCCTTTTTTGGGTAATAATTGTATACAATTTTCGCTTAAAAGCGCCGAAATTTGAGGCAAATTTGCGTTTACTAGCTTGCTTTAGACGGCGGTTAAATTTGATAATTTATTTTTGCTTGAAGCGAGCAACAAATTTGACGGTTTTTGCCAAATTTTACTCTCGTCCAAAAACGATCTGTCAAATTAAAAGCAAATAAAATTTGCTCGCGCCCTTGCCTTAGGCGGCGCCGACTAACGCTCGGCGCGTTCGCGCATTTGGCTGCTATGCACCGCTTTCCCGCGGCGGCTATACTCAGACGCTAAATTTACGCCCGAAACGAGCCGATTTATTACGCTTTAAATTTTACGTTCACGATATTAAAACGATGAAAGCTCAAAATTTAGGCCGAAAGCGGATCAAATTTAAAGTCAAATTTGACCGCCGAGCAGCAAAAAGCCCAGTCAAATTTGAGCAAGAAAGCTTAAATTTTAAGATCAAGATGCTGAAATACGGGCGACGCCTGCGGGAAGTCGTTGGCCGCGACGTGATCCTCCGAGTTTTCATCGCCGTCAGAGTCGGAGTTTTTGCCGTTTTGTTCCGAGGCGAGCTCACCCTGCTCCTGCCTGCCTTTTTGCTTTTCGTGCTCGTTTTTAGGGTCGATTTTATAGGTTTCCTCGGTCGGTCGCACCTCTGAGACCTCTTGTTTTTCGTCGCTAGCTAGCGATGCGGCGGCGAGATTTTGCAGGTCAAATCTATTTTGGACGTCGGCGACCTTGCTTGAGACCATATTTACGTTTTGATTGATAAAAATCGTGTTGCCAAGGGGTGTTACAGCCATTTTCGCCTCCTGTTTTAGTCGTGCTTTGTTACTAATATCGTCTTAAAATTAATATAATTTACATTTGCGCCGCTCGTAATTTTGACATTGTTACGTTTGGTAAAATCAACCTCGTACGTCCCGCCGCCTTTGACGCTAAAATTTACGCAAATTTTCGCCGCAAATCTCAAAATTTCCTCGCTGGGAGCGCTTTTTGCGGTTTTGATTATGACATGCGCGGACGGCATATCTTTTAGATGCATCCAGATGTCGTCTTTTTTGGAGTTTTTTAGCAGCCAGACGTTGCCTTTTTCGTTGCGTCCGATGCTGATTTTATAGCCCTCGATATAAAAATCCTCGACGTTTTGATTTTGCTCTTTTTGCTTTGCGGCGCGGGCTTTTTTAGGCGCTAGGATCTCTAGCTCTTCGGCGCTTTTCGCTTCGTTTACGAGCGTTTGTAAATTTGATAAAAACTCGAGCTTTTCGGTCAAATTTTGCCGCTCTATCGTTAGACCCGCCGCCTTTTGCTTTAGCCTTTTTGCCTTGGTAAACATCGTGTTTGCAGCGATTTTGGGGCTATCATCTAGCACTAGCCGTACCTCGCCTCGCTCGAAATCATTTAGCGTTACCTCGCGCTCGTAGTCCCTTAGCGCGTGTAAATTTGATAGAATGAGCCCCGCATTTTTGCTTAAAATTTCGCTCTGCGCATTTAAATCCGCTTCATTTTCAAGCCCTGCTAAAATTTCTCTTAAATTTTGCATTTTTCGCTCTATCGCGGCCGATTTTACGGCGTGCAGATTTTCTAGCTTCGCGTTATTTACGCGCTTAAATTCCTCGCTAAAATACCGCGCAAAATCGGTTATCGGCGGCGTTTCTCGCTCTTTTATCGTAGCCGGCGGCAGCTCAAGCAGCTCGCGCCCCGGTTTTATCACGCGAAAATTATTATCTATGTGCCGCAAAGCCTCGACGATGACGCCCTTTTCGTCCGTGATGATCGCGTTGGTAAAGCGCCCCGTAAACTCCAAAAACAGGCTTGAGGCCAGGCTCTTATACGAGCCTTGGAATTCGCACTCCAGCTTTAAAATTCTATTTCCCTCAGGCACGCTCAAATTTAAAATTTTAGCCCCCCAGAACCTCTTTTTAAGCGCGACGTCAAAGGGTGCTTTGTACTCTTTTACGTTTAGAAAATCAGGATTTGCATAGATCGCGGAGTCGGCCTTGCTGAGATCAAAAAACAGCCCGAGCTCGCCGTCGAATTCGATAAATATCGCCATATCGCCCGCGCGTCTGATTGCGGTTATTTTTTTAAATTTGCCCAAAAATGATTGTATTTGTTTTAAATTTGCGTATTTCATAGCCGAAATTATAGCCTAAAATCGGGCCGAAATTTAAGCACAAGAATAATATAATGATAATGCATTTTAAAACGGAGAAAAAATGAATGAACAAATTTAGCCTAAATTTAGCGGCCTCGTCGCTGCTTTTAACTCAAATTTTCGCCGCCGACGTAGCACTGCAAGGCGTCGAGATTAGCGAGAGCGCAGACGACGGATACCGCGCCAAAACCAGCGAAGTTGGCAAAACAAATACGCCTATTTTAGAGATCCCGCAAACGGTAAACGTCGTAACCCAGCAGCAACTAAAAGATAAAAAACCAGAGACTCTAGCCGAGAGCCTTCAAAATGTGAGCGGAGTTAGCTACGGAAACACCACAGGCGGTATCTTTGACTCGATCATAAAAAGAGGATTTGGCGGCGGACGCGACGGCTCGATCATGCGAAACGGCGTGCCCGCTAGCGTCATGCATAGCTTTAACAAAACCATAGAAAGCGTCGAGGTGCTAAAAGGCCCCGCTAGCTTGCTTTACGGCGCGCAAGAACCGGGCGGCATAATAAATATGGTCACTAAAAAGCCAAAATACGACTTCTCAAACGAAATTTGGGCCGGTATCGGCAACCGCAACTACTGGAACGCGGGCTTTGACACCACGGGACCGATCGCTGATAGCGGCTTTGCGTATAGATTTATATTTGATATGATGCAAAAAGACTACTGGAGAGAGTTTGGCGAATATAAAAACGTCCTCTTTGCGCCATCTCTTTCTTATAAAGGTGATGATTACCGCATAAATTTAGCCTATACGCACACGCGCTCGACCGATCCGATCGACCGCGGTATGTATCTCATTCCAAGCACGGGCAAGCTACTACCCATAGATAAGAAAAGGCGCCTTGACGAGCCGTTTAACAGGCTAAAAACCAGACTCGACACGGTGGATGTAAATTTTGAAAAAAATATCGGCGAGGACTGGCTACTGCGCGGCGCTTACGCATTTTCCCGCTCAAAGCACGAATACGGTCACATCAGGCTAATGAACGTAAATTTAAACACCGGCGTTGCAGCTAGACGAAACGAGGCGTATGACGGATTTATCCACCGCACGCACGCCGGATCGTTAAATTTAAACGGTTATGTGCAAACGGGCGAGATAGAGCACAACTTGCTATTTGGTATCGACGCAAAGGAGTACTACCGCTATAGACCCGGCGCGCTAAACAGCTACAGCTCCGGCACGACACACAAAAACTATCCGATAAATATCTACAGTCCAGTCTACGGCACGGTCGCCTATCCGTCCGACCGAGCCTCCGGTATCCAGTATCAAAAGCTAAGAACGATCGGATTTTACGCGCAAGATAGTATAAATTTGACCCAAAATTTGGTCTACTCTTTAGGCGTTAGATACGAATACTACGACCAAGTCGCTCGCGGCACGACTAGCGGTCCAAACACAACCGATCAGCAAGACGGCAAATTTACGTGGCAGACGGGGCTTTTATACCTGCTAACGCCGGAGTGGTCGGTTTACGCCAACTACGCGCAAAGCTTTAGCCCGCAAATGGCGATCAGCGGCGACGACATCGGCGACATAAAGCCCGAAGAAGGCAAAAGCATAGAGCTGGGAACTAAATTTCAAAACGATAGCATAACAGCTAGCGCGGCGATCTTTAACATAGACAAGAAAAACATCATGCGCACCGTAAATAGCGTTAGCACTCCCGTGGGCGAGGCGCGCTCGAGAGGATTTGAGTTTGACTTTAACGGCCGCGTAACGCAAGGGCTTAGCCTAGGAGCCAGCTACGCATATACTAAAACCGAGGTGCGAAAAGATAGCGGCGCGTTTGCCGTGCTAGTAGGCAAACCACTAGAAGCCACGCCTAAGCACCAAGCCAGCCTCTTTGCTAACTACGACTTTAGCCACCTAGGCGCAAAAGGCCTAAGGATCGGCGGTGCGGCGAGGTATTTTGGCTCATGGTACACCTACTACATGAGGACGAATCTACCGGCCGTGCCTGCAGGAACGGGCTTTAAGATGGACGACGCGGTCGTTTACGACGCATTTATCAGCTACGATACCAAGATCGCGGGCTACGAGACGAATTTCTCGTTTAACGTCAAAAATTTAACCGATAAGCTCTACTATACGTCCTCATCGACGGGTACGCAGGCTAATATCATACCGATACAGCCGGGGTATGCGAGGCAGTTTATGCTGACCGCTAGCGTTAAATTTTAAAATTTAGCGGTTCGTCTTTTCTCGCTATACGGCGTTGAAATTTAAATTTTAAGCTCAGCAGACCATTCGTCTAGCCTACGCTTAAAATTTAAATTCCGCCTTGTCTAGCGAAAAAATACTTCACCTTAGCTTCTTGCGTTCAAATTTGGAATTAAATCTGGTTAAATTTACAAATTTGGCTTCAAATTTGACTCGCCCGAACCCGCGACGTATTATGCTATTTTATCCAAGCCAAATTCGTATTTGCAACACTCAAATTTTAATCTCAATCTCTTTTTTATCCATTTTTCGCTAAAATCGCTAAATTTTAAAAACGCGCGGCATCCGCAAAAAAGGAAATTTATGCAAAACTCAAAGCAAACCATCACCGAAAAGATTTTCAGCGAGCACGTAGGACGCGAGGTTTTCGCGGGCGAGATCATCGAAAGCGACATCGACATGGTCATCGGCAACGACATCACGACTCCTATCTCCATCAAGCAGTTTGAGCGAAGCGGCGCGACAAAGCTTGCTAATCCAGACGGCTTTAGCGTCGTGATGGACCACTACATCCCGGCAAAAGACATCCTAAGCGCCAACCAAGCCAAAATTAGCCGCGATTTTGCGTATAAGCACGATTTGAAAAATTATTTCGACGAGAAGGATATGGGCATCGAGCACGCGCTTTTACCGGAAAAGGGCCTCGTAGTGCCGGGCGACGTCATCATCGGCGCCGATAGCCACACCTGTACCCACGGCGCGCTGGGCGCGTTTGCTACGGGCATGGGCAGCACCGACCTAGCCTACGCGATGATAACGGGCAAAAACTGGTTCAAAGTGCCGCCGACTATCAAAGTGATCTTTCGCGGCAAGCTAGACCGCCACGTCTACGGCAAGGACCTCATCCTAGAGATCATCCGCCGCATCGGCGTGGACGGCGCGCTGTATAAGGCGCTGGAGTTTACGGGTGAGACGATAGAGAACCTCGATATGGACGGGCGCTTTAGTATGTGCAACATGGCGATCGAAGCCGGCGGCAAAAGCGGTATCATCGCGGTTGATGAAACCACGAAAGAGTTTTTGAAAGGCAAAAATTTGCGCGCCGAGCCGAAGCTACACTACTCCGACGAGGGCGCAAACTACGAGCAAATTTTAGAGATCGATGTCACTAATCTCGATCCCGTAATCGCCTATCCGTTTTTGCCTAGCAACGGCAAGAGCGTGCGCGAAGCGGTGAAAGACGACATCGCCATCGATCAGGCATTTATCGGTAGCTGCACGAACGGCAGACTCTCGGATCTGCGCATCGCGGCTGAAATCCTAAAAGGTCGCAAAGTCGCGCGCAAAACCCGCCTCATCATCACGCCTGCAACTCAAAAAATCGCCCTGCAAGCGCAAAAAGAGGGGCTGATGGATATTTTCGCGGAAGCGGGCGCGGTCGTGAGCAACCCAACGTGCGGCGCGTGCCTGGGCGGATATATGGGGATTTTGGGCGTTGGGGAACGCTGCGTGAGCACGACGAATAGAAACTTCGTCGGCCGCATGGGCGATCGCACGAGCGAGGTGTATCTGGCAAACTCGGCTGTAGCCGCAGCGAGTGCCGTCGCAGGCAAGATAGCCGATCCTCGCGATCTTTAAAATTTGACGGCTTGTCTTTTCTCTTTATACTTCGTTGAAAATGTCGCCGCAGCTCGGTTACGTATTTCGTATACGCGCCCTCGCTCGGCTCATTTCCGCCTCGTCTAAAGAAAAAATACGTCGCCTTGATTTTTCTATTCAAATTTGAAGCTAAATTTGCAAACTTCAGCTTCAAATTTTATCCACCGAGACCCGTATCTTGAAAATGTAAATTTACATTTTCGGCGCGACAGCGCCAGATAAACCTGCGCGTAGTGCAGCAACTTCTCACGTGCAGTGGGGTTGGTGGGGGTTTCTGCGTCGCTGCGCTAGCAGCTGCAAGCAGACGGGGGCGGGTCTGTCTCGGACAGTTGCTAGCCGCAGGCGAAGTAAAGCCCCTTCCTCTCCCAAAGAAAAGAAAAAGGAAGCTCTTTTGCTTCGCTACGCTTCGCCTTGTACTTGCACTCTCTTTGAGAGCTGCTAGCAGAGCGCAATTCAAGCCCCTTCCCCCTTAACAAGAAAATCAAGATATTAAAAATGCAGTAAA
>CAURMS010000047.1:0-8050 GCA_963526085.1 uncultured Campylobacter sp.
GTTTTGGATGACGGAGGCGACGAGGGGCATCTCATCCTCGTTCGCGGCTTCTTTTTGCACGACCGAGGCTGTTACGAGATACTCGCTCCAGCGCTTTTCGTCATAGCTTCCAAGTAGTTCGGCGGCCGTTTTTTCGTGGGATTTTTTAGATAAATTTACGAGGTGTGCGGCTAGCTGCTCTTCGTTTACTCCAAGCGGCACTTTATAGGTTTCTGGCACCAAAAAGCCGTCCTCTAGCGGGGCAAATTTGGCGTAAAATTCATTTAGCTTCGTCTCGCTCAAATTTAGCTTTTTTGCAACCTCTTGCAAAAACACGGCCGTCGTTTCACCAGGAATCAGCGTTATTTGCGTTAGGGCCGCTTTTGCGGTCGTGAGCTTATATAAAAAATCAAGCTTGCTAAGCTTTGCCGCACCCAGATCTATCCAGCCGGCCTGCACATGCCCCATAGCGCGCAAGATCACGGCGTCGAATTTATTAGCGTCCGTATTTTTTTCGCTTAGATATGATATAATCCCGAGCGTACTGCCCTGAGGCACGAAAATGACCTCGCTCACGCTCACCGGGCGGCTAAGATAAACAAGAAAGCTCAGAAAAAATATGAAAATCATCTCGCTGATAATGAAGAAAATTTGGCGCATTTTGATCCCTGCGGTTTTGATATTCGTCATTTTTATAGCCGTCCTAAAACACGGTGTCGAGATAGAAAATATCGACGCGGGCGACTTTAAAATAGAGCAATTATATATAAAACTCGATAAAAAAATAATTTTACGCGCGAAAAATATAGAGATACCTAAACAAAGCGCCAAGGATAGCTCCGAGGAAGCGCTACTAGACCTCTCCAAAAACATCGTCTGGATCGACAGGCTGTTTGATGAAATTTTACTCGAACGCGTCAAATTTTTAAACAGCGAGTCCACGCTATTTTACAGAGACGACGTTTTTTATCTGGATAGCCCGTTTTTGGCGGTTAGCTCAAATTTCAAAGACACCGACGACGGCATAACCGCAAACATCTATCTACTCGAGTTTAAGGACTTTAACATCACTTTAAGCGGCGTTAGCAATGCCGATTTGAGGCGTCAAATTTATGATTTTAACGGTACTTTTTCCAGTCACGAACTAAACGGAAACGCTACCGTAAATCTCAAAAAAAGCGAGCTATCATACGAGCTAAGCGACATAAACGCGACTAGCCTAAGTGGCTTTATGGACGAGCTGGGCGCAAAAACTGGGCTTGATAAAGAGATAAAAAACTGGATCTACGGCTACATCACGGCGGATAACTACTTCGTAAAATCGCTTCGGGGTAGATTTGACCTAAACTCGCAAGAGCCCTATCTAAACGAGCTTAGCGCGCAGGGATTTTCAAAAAACGTAAAGGTTAAATTTCACGAAAAACTACCAGCTGCGACTGCCGAGGGAGTCGATGTCGAGCTAAAAAAGGGTTCGCTGTTTTTCACGCTAAAAAATCCAAAATGGCAGGGCAAAAATCTAAACGGAAGCAATCTTGAAATCTATAAAATTTTCGAGGAAAAAGGCGCTGGGCTCACGCTAAATTTGCAAACCTCGGCACTCTACGATAAAAGCGTAAACTCCATACTAAAGGCCTACGATATCGAGGTTCCCGTCGAGCAGCTAAGCGGAAAAACGGATGCCAAACTCGCGCTTGATATCAAATTTGACCCGCTAGAGGTGACGCCTAAGAGCAAATTTAAGATCACCGGCGGGCAGACTCTGATCGCTGGAGCTAAATTTAACGTCGAAACCGCAGACGTCGAGCTTTTAAACGACAAGCTAAAGGTAAATGCAAAAAATACAGGGATGGACTTTTTTAGCGCGGACGCAGCGGTAAATCTCGATCTAGGAAAGCTCGCAGGCGACATAAACGGTACGCTAAAAGGACTAAATTTAGCCTTCGGCAAGAGCGAAATTTTAAAACTGGGCGCGACGCCGTTTGCGGCTAGGCTTGATTTTAACGGCAAGGATACAAAGCTAGATATCTCGTCTCCGGCCGCCGTGGGTTTAAAATTCGGCGCGCAAAACGAGATAAATTTACCCGACTCGCGCGATCTACTGCCCTACTCGCCGCTGCTAAAAAGCCTGCAAATCTCTGAAGGCGGCGTAATTATAAAAACCAAGGATTTTGAAAATCTTAGCATCGAGGCTAACGGCGTTAAATTTGAAACTCCGCTGTTTAAAAAAGACGGCTCGCCGTATGACGCCGATAGCTTTACCATCGACGTAAACGCAAAAGGCGCAACTGGCAAAAGCAAAAGCGGCGGTCTAAATTTCAAAATCTCGGGCGGCAAGACGGAGCTTTTTATAAAGGAGCTTGATCTGGCGCTTAGCGGAGATGAAAATTTGACCGACAAAGACGGCGATATCGAGTTTGAGGCCAAGGGTTCGAAGCTGATTTTAAATGATTTCAACGCGACTCTAGACCTGCTAGCCTACAGCGGCCAGAGTGCGGGCGGGACGGTGAGATTTGACGCAAAGCCCGCTCGCGGCAACTTTTCGCTCATAAAATCGGATAAAAAATTTGAAATGTGGGCAAACGACATCAGAGGCGAGTTTATCAACTCGATTTTTAACATCAAAAGTTTTGAGGGTGGCAGCTTTAAAATGCGCATTTTAGGTGCTAGCACCGATGATTTCAAAGGCGAAGTGAGACTAATCGGCGCCACGCTAAAAGACTATACGTTTTACAACCAGCTTCTGACGTTTTTAAACTCCGTGCCATCCCTGCTCGTGTTTAAGACGCCGGATTTTGGCGCTGACGGATATCCCGTGAAATTTGGCAAAATTTTATTTGAGAAAAAGGGAGATGTGCTAAAGTTTCTAGCTATCGAGTTAGAAAGCTCGAGCGCCGATATCGGCGGTCGCGGTACGATAAATCTCGCGACCAAAGAGATAGATGTGGATCTGGAGCTAAAGCTGCTAAAAGACGCTAGCTCCATCATCGACAAAATCCCGCTCGTAAATCAAATCGTGCTAGGCAAAGACCGCACCCTCTCAACAGTCATCAAGGTGCGCGGAACTCTGCAAAAGCCGCAGTACTCGACGCAAATCCTGCAAGACGCGCTGCTCTCGCCGTTTAAAATAATCAGAAACGTACTCGAAGCGCCGTTTTTGATATTTGAGTAATTTTAACGAGCGCAAGCGTCTGCACCGCTAGTTTGCGGGTTAAATTTGAAGCCAAATTTGATGCCCCGCGCAGCTCGCCTATGCAAGGCGTTCGCGGGCTATTGGCAAATTTAATCAAATTTGTGCTCTTTGCTATTTTTGAACGGCAAGCATGAGCGCCATACCTAAACAAAGCCCAAAATCGCAGCGTCAATAACCGCATAGCAAAAATTTCGCCATTAAAATAGACTAGACTCGCTGCGGTTTTCATAAATTTGTAATCTTTATAGGCCGCATACGGCGGTAAAACCGCTAAAACCGCGAGCAAAACGCCAAACGCCGCTGCGATATTTGGTGCCGCAAAGCCAAAATCGTGCCCGCGTCAAATTTTGATAAAAACGGCGCCAAAGCTAGCAAGATAAACCAGGCATAGATACAGTACGCAGACGCGCTAAATGCGCTCAGGGTAAAAATGCCCCTAAAAATTAGCGCGCCGACCGTAGATTTTTGTATGCTTTTTACAAATTTACGGCTAGATTTAACGCTCGGCGCTATCTTGCATAGATTGCGGTTTATCGTTAAATTTTATCGCTAGCGGCTCGTACGTTTTACGGCGTCAAATTTAGCCTTTGATCTCATCGTCAAAAAGCTCGCGAACATCCACCCAAAAGCTTTCTGGCATAAAAATCGGCGAGCTCAAAATCTCCAGCAAACCGTCCCTAAAAGACAAAAACTCCGCAACTCTTTGGAGCCCGTCAACGGTTTTTAGGCTCATGTCCGCTAGCCGCAGCACCTTTACGAGCTGCATTTTATCAGCCGTCCACTCAGCAAATGCCAAAAACCGCGAATCGTCCGAAAACGTAAAGCACGCCGTAGCCTGCTCGCTAAGTAAAATCTCACCGCTTTGGCTAAATTTTACGTTTTCGCTCTTACTATCGCTTCCTTCGTACTTTAAATTTAAATCCTGCGCTTTCGCACTCGCGTAAAGCCGTAGCTCACCCAGGCTCGGCGCGCCCATGGCTATCTCATGACCTTCAAATTCCGCGCAAAATTTACCGTCTGAGCTACACTCTTTCGCGCTGTAATCCCAAGCCAAACCCATTTATTTCCTTTCAAATTTATTTAGTTCAAATTTATCTGCGCATTTGCCTTCGTTACACAAATCTCGCGGTCTCACGGCTCAAAATCAAAGCAGTAAAACTTATCGGCCTCACTCCAAAGCTCCTCTAGTGAGCGTCCGTCTATCTGCGGCGCGGCGTAGAGTTCTCGTAGCGTGGCGAAATACCGCTCACCGCTCGCATTTGCGCCGGATTCGTCCGCGCATCTTTGAAACGAACAGCGACCCGCATAAGCGATGATCATATATTCTGCACCGCGCAGATGAAAGCCAAGCTCGGGCTCACCGCCCTGGGCTACGCATTTTAGCAGCATTTGCTCTATGGTTTCAAATGAGTATTTAGGCATTTGGCTTATTTTTAAATTTATTTTGCCGCGTTTTAAAGAATGGAAAGTGTGTCAAATTTGCCGCGTTTTTGGAAGTAAATTTTAAAAACCGACTCAAATTTAAACATCAAATTTGAGCTAAAATTTGCAGCAAATCACCGCATCTCAAGGCGCATGAGGTGCATATCCTCGCCGCCCGTGACATCAAGCTCCTGTGAACCGCAAGCAGGACACGTGAAGTCATTTTCGCTTAGCTCGCCGCTAAAACCGCAGCTTTTGCACTCAATGGCGACGTTTTGCACAATGATTGCAAGCTCGGCATTTTCGCAAATCGTGCCGGTTTTATAGACTTCAAACGCGCTTTCTAGATAGTGAGGCTCGACGCCGCTTAGCCGCCCGATACGCACTTCAAGGCGCACGACCTCTTTCGCACCGTTTGCGGCGGCGTTTTTCTCGCAAAGCGCGACTAGGCTTTGGACTATGCTTAGTTCATGCATCAGATTTCCTTGATTGCGGACGGGGCTAAATTTGTTTGTGCGGACACGCCCATGGCGTAAATTTGATAAATTTTGCGAGCCGACTCCCGTGCCGTACAAGCCCAAAAATATTGCGCGATTAAATTTGACATATCCATCGCCGCGCCTAGCATATTCGCGGTAACAGCTCGCCCTTTGGCGCTTCTAAAAAGCGCTTCGAGCCGTATGCGTTTTGCAGGATGACGCGACCGTTTGCGGCGCCTAAAATCTCGCCGATCAAAGCCGCGTTAGCGTCAAATTTGCTTAAAATCTCAAGCGCGAGCTCCTCGTCTTTTTCATCGACGGCTAGCACGAAGGTACCCTCGTTGGCTAGCTCGTACGGCTCAAAGCCAAATAGCTCGCAAACGCCCGTCACTTCGTCGCTAACCCTGATATCCTCCTCGCGCACGAGGATGTCTAGGCTGCTAAATTTCGCCCATTCGTTTAGCACCGCCGAGAGTCCACCGCGCGTCGCGTCGCGCATACAAAGAGGCTTCACGCCGCCTTCTATCAGCGCCTTTACCACGCCCACTAGCGCCTTGCAGTCGCTTTTTAGCTCGCTTTGCAGATCCAGCTCCTCGCGGCTAGCCAGCACCACCGCGCCGTGCCTACCCACGTCGCCAGAGATCAGGATCTTTGCGCCCTGGCGCAGGCTTTTTAGCTCCACGCCCTCGCAGATGATCTTGCCGATACCGCTCGTGTTGATAAAAATTTTATCGCATTTGCCCCGCGGCACGACCTTCGTATCGCCGCAGACGATCCGCACGCCGTTTTCGCGAGCGACCGCGGCTAGCGAGCCTAGCACGCGCTCTAGCTCGGCTATCTCTAGGCCCTCTTCGACGATTAGTGCGCAGCTTAGGTATTTTGCCTCGGCGCCCACCATAGCTAGGTCGTTTATAGTGCCGCATGCGGCGATCTTGCCGATGTCGCCGCCGTTAAAAAATATCGGCGTAACCACGAAGCTATCGGTGCTAAAGGCTAGTTTTTCGTTAAATTTAGGCGTCAAATTTGCCGAGTCGCCAGCATTTTCGTCCGCGCGAAAATCACTAAAATTTAGTATCGCGCTATCGTTGCTCTCGCGCAAAATTTCGTTGTCAAATATCCTAAAAATCGTCTCGTTTATGAGCGAGTTCATCTCCTCGCCGCCGCCGCCGTGGCTTAGCATTATCTTGCTCAAATTTGCCTCCTCTTAGCCCGCGCTTTTGATGTCGCCGTATTTGTAATATGCCGCGCACGCGCCCTCACTAGAGACCATGCACGAGCCCACCGGGGTTTTTGGCGTGCAGGCTTTGGCGAAAATTTTGCAGTCAAAAGGCTTTGCTCGCCCGCGTAAAATTTCAGGACAGATACAGGCCTTGCTCTCGCCCTTGCTTTGCACGCTGCAGTCAAATTTGACCCTTGCGTCAAGCTTCGCGTACTCGGGGCGCAGCTTCATACCGCTTTGCGCGATGACGCCAAGACCGCGCCACGAGAAGTCGCACGGCTCGAAAAACTCCTCTATGAGCGCCTTTGCTTTTTGATTTCCCTCGCGCGTGACGACTCTTGCGTATTCGTTATAGACCTCGTGCGTGCCCGCGTTTTGCTGGTAGACGAGGTTTAGGATGCCGTCCATCAGATCAAGCGGCTCAAATCCGCTAACCGCGATAGGTTTTTTATACTCCGCCGCGATGCTCTCGTAGATGCCATATCCCGTGATCACGCTCACGTGGCTAGGCCCCAAAAACGCGTCGATCTTGACGTCTTCGTCGTTTAGGATCGCTCGCACGGGTGCGGGGACGGTAACATGATTTATGTGAAAAAATAGATTTTTTAGCCCGAGTTCTAGCGTCTTTTGGACTAAATTTGCGCTCATAGGCGTCGTCGTCTCAAACCCGATCGCGAAAAATATCACGCTCTTTTCGGGATTTTCGCGCGCGATTTTGATACAGTCTAGCGGGCTATATAGCGCTCTGATGTCGCAGCCTTCGCCGCGCAGCTTTTGCAGGCTGGTGTTTGAGCCCGGGACTCTCATCATATCGGCTAGAGTGCACAGGATGGTGCCCGGCATCTGAGCTAGCTTGATAGCCTCATCTATGCGGCTCCTTGGCATCACGCAGACGGGACAGCCGGGGCCGTGGACGAAATTTATATGTTCGCCTACTAACTGCGGCAGGCCGAATTTCATGATCGAGTGCGTATGTCCGCCGCAAATTTCCATGATATTTAGCGGTTTTACGCTCTCTTTTTTGATGAGTTTTGAAAGCGCTAAAATAAGCTCTTTGTCGCGAAAATCATTGATTAGATTCACGCTTTTTCCTTTGCGTTTGGCTCGTTTGCCGCCGCTTGCATGGCGCTTAGTCCCGCGTCGCCTTCGTCCGCGCCGATCTCGCCGCTTTGCATATCTTTGGCGATTTGGCGGTAGATTTCGATGCTCTCTAGCGCAAATTTCGTATCGATTTTTTCCATCGCGTAGCCTACGTGGATGAGTACGTATTCGCCCACGGCTACGGGCTCGGCGATGAGATCTAGGCTCACGCGGCGACTCACGCCTAGCGTCTCGACGGTAGCGACGTTATCTTCGTCGATTGAGACCACTTTTGAAGGGATTGAGAGGCACATTATCTAAGCTCTTTTTTAAATTTTAAGAAATTTAGCCACTTCTCCATACCTTCGCCCGTTTTTGCGTCAAGCTCGATAACATCAACCTTCGGATTTAGCTTGCGAGCTTCTTTGACGACTTTTTTCACGTCAAATTCAAAATGCGGCAACAGCGAAGTTTTGGTTATCACGATGAGATCGGCGGCGCGAAACATCACTGGGTATTTGGCTACCTTGTCGTCGCCTTCTGGCACCGATAACAGCACGACGTTAAAGTGCGAGCCCACGTCGTAGCTAGCAGGACAGACGAGGTTGCCGACGTTTTCAACGAAAACTATATCAAGGCTTTCTAGCGGCAGATGATGAAGCCCCTCGTGCACCATAAAGG
>CAURMS010000048.1:0-7950 GCA_963526085.1 uncultured Campylobacter sp.
AAATTTGGGTGTCGTGGGGCTAATGAATATCCAGTTTGCCATCTATGAAAATAAGCAAAGCGACGGCGAAGCCGATGTTTCTGAGGGAAGCGAAGCGACCGGGCAGAGCGAGCTTTTTATGATCGAGGTAAACCCGCGCGCCAGCCGAACGGTACCGTTTGTTAGCAAGGCGACGGGCGTGCCGATGGCAAAGGTCGCCACGCGCGTGATGTGGCAGGGCGATTTGCGCGAGGCGCTTAAATTTTACGACAACTACGGCGCGGTTTACGAGGAGCGCGGCATACTCAAGCCTCGCGTGAAAAACCACGTCTGCGTAAAAGAAGCGGTATTTCCGTTTAACAAACTCTCTGGCGCGGATCTAATCCTGGGGCCTGAGATGAAAAGCACGGGCGAGGTCATGGGTATATCAAGTGATTTTGCCAAGAGCTTTGCCAAAAGCCAGATCGCCGCGAGCAACTCGCTGCCGACAAGCGGGCTAGTCTTTTTGACCCTTGCCGACGCAGACAAAAAATATGCCGCAAATTTGGCGCGCGAGCTCATAAATCTCGGCTTTAAAATCATCGCCACCGGCGGAACGTATAAAATTTTAAATGACGCGGGCGTAGAGAGCGAGTTCGTCTATAAGATCAGCGAAGGTCGCCCAAGCGTCGAGGATAAGCTCAAAAACGGCGACATCGCGCTCGTCATCAACACCAGCGACAGCAAGTCAAACAGCGAGGACGGCAAGAAAATCAGACAAAACATCATGCGATTTAAGATCCCATATTTCACGACGATGTCGGCGGCACTAGCGGCGGCTAAATCGCTAAAAAGCGTGCAAGACGGCAGCGCGCGGTAGGTTTAGAGTCTGCAGGAGTATCTGGGCGGGAAGTGAGCGCATGCCGGCAAATTTAAACATCAAATTTGCCCTCGCACCCAGTTTTTGCGTTAAATAAAAGCTTAAATTTGGCTCTCTAATTTCACGGTCGGAATTTGTTTTAGATGAGATTAAATTTTACTTCTAGCGTTTTGGGCGATGCGAAATAGTCAAATTTCAGTTAAATTTTATCCAACAAAAAGGAGCTAAAATGTTTGATTTTAAAAAAGAGTTTAAAGAGCTTTACGCGCCAAAGCAGATGCCGCAAATTTTAACCGTCCCGCCTGCAAATTTCGTCTGCATCAGCGGCGAAGGCGACCCAAACGAATCAGGCGGCGCGTATCAGCG
This sequence comes from uncultured Campylobacter sp., assembly GCA_963526085.1. Taxonomy (GTDB): domain Bacteria; phylum Campylobacterota; class Campylobacteria; order Campylobacterales; family Campylobacteraceae; genus Campylobacter_A. The sequence continues at coordinate 1,205 of CAURMS010000048.1, forward strand.
CGCGATAGAGGTACTTTACGCCGTGAGCTACGCGTTAAAAATGAGCTACAAAACCGATTACAAAATAGATGGCTTTTTTGAATACGTCGTGCCGCCATTAGAGGGGTTTTGGCGGCAAAACGGCTCCGCGCAAGGCGAGGCAGACTACGCTAGAAAGAGCGATTTTAGCTGGATTAGCGCGATTAGACTGCCTGGTTTTATCACGCGAGAAAATTTTGACTGGGCGGTACGGCAGGCTGCTTCAAAAAAGGAGCTAGACTGCGGTATGGCGGAGTTTTTAAGGATTGACGAAGGTCTTTGCGCGCAAATTTTACATGTGGGTAGTTTTGACGATGAGCTGCAAAGCGTTGCTAAAATAGACGAGTTTATCGCCGCAAACGGCTATGCAAAGGATTTTAGCGAGCAAAGAATGCATCACGAAATTTACCTAAGCGATCCCAGAAAAACAGACCCGCAAAAATGCAAAACGATAATCAGGCTCCCGATTAGGAAAATTTAGCGGCGATTGCTATAAGTGCAAAAATAAATGGATAATAATGAAAGAATTTGAAGTAGAGATCGTCGAAACTTCGGCGAGAAGAGTCGTTATTAAAGCAAGAAATAAAGAAGAAGCGTGTAAGATCATCCGAGCAGCTTACGAAAGCAGCGAGATTGTTTTAGGTGCGGAGGACTTCGTTTGTGCGGATTTTAAAACGACGGTCGCGAACGAGCCGAAAACTAAATTATAGGGATTTTATGGAAACGAATTTAATGAATTTTAGCGACTTTTTACGTTCGCTTAGAAAGACGAACGCGAGCCTTGGCTACTTTACCGACTTTAACAAATGCGGCGAAAATCTAAAAGCCGTTTCCATCAAGCTTCATACGCTTGATTTTTTGCTTGGTTCAAAAGATTTGAAAACCGATATTTTCACCCTTAAAATACTCTGAAATCGTTCGAGAGAAATTTACGCCGCCTCGATTTTTTCGCGCATTCGTATCGAGTCCGACTTCTACGCCAAACACGTAATCGTGTAAATTTTTTATCTTTGCGTCCATAAAAATTTTATCCAGTCCGGTTTCTTTACAAAACTCGTAAATTTTATCGGGGCTTTCAAAATACGCTTTCAACTTCGTTAATTCGCCGCTTGTCGCGACTACATCCGTATTTTTATCTCGAACGGCTATGAGCAAATTTAGCGTATCAAAGCACTCTTTACTTTGCTTAAAAAGAGTGAAAATATCGGCTTTCAAACCGAAGTTAGTAGTAAAAAATTTGCTCTAAATTTAGGAAGCGACCAAAAGATTTTTGATTTCGTTATAACCGCGGACGGCATAACGTATCTGATAGAGGCGAATTTTTATAGCACGGGCGGCTCGAAGCTAAACGAGGTCGCAAGATCTTACATCGAAATAGCGCAAAAAATCTCGCTTTGCAGCGGATATAAATTTGTCTGGATAACGGACGGACAGGGCTGGCGTGCCGCTAAAAACAAGCTTGAAGAGGCCTACAAAAGCGTTAAAATTTATAATCTTGCCACGCTTCATTATTTCGTAAAAGAGCTTAAAAATGTTTAAGCTATCCGATGATTTTAAGCTTTTTAAAGGTGATTGTTTTGAAATTTTATCTAAATTTAAGGGAGAGTTCGACCTTATTTTTGCCGACCCGCCGTATTTTCTCTCAAATGATGGACTTAGCATTCAAAGCGGAAAAATCGTAAGCGTAAATAAAGGTGATTGGGATAAAAGCTACGGTATCGACGAAATAGATAAATTTAATCTCGAGTGGCTAGCACTCGCCAAAGATGCCCTGACGGATAACGGCAGCGTAATGATAAGCGGAACGTATCACAATATTTTTTCGATCGGCCGGGCGCTGCAAAAGCTAGACTATAAAATTTTAAACGTCATCACCTGGCAAAAGACTAATCCGCCGCCGAATTTTAGCTGCCGATATCTCACGCATAGCACCGAGCAAATAATCTGGGCGAGAAAAAGCGAGAAATTTAAGCACATTTTCAACTACGAACTGATGAAAAAGCTAAACGATGGCAAGCAAATGAAAGACGTTTGGAGTTTTCCGGCGATCGCGCCGTGGGAGAAGGCCTGCGGTAAGCATCCGACGCAAAAACCGCTTGCTCTTTTGGTACGACTGATTTTAGTGGCTAGCAACGAAGATAGCGTAATTTGCGATCCGTTTGCCGGCTCTTCGACGACGGGCATTGCTGCAAATTTGCTCGGGCGGAAATTTGTCGGCATCGAAAAAGAGCGGGAATTTATAGAAATTTCTATAAACCGCAAAAGCGAACTCGACGCAAATTTTGATCTTTTTAAGCGCAGGATTTTAGATATAAATAAGTTAGATTGATTAGGCCGAAATTTAGCTATAATCGCGCAATGAAAAATCTAGTCAAAAGCGAATTTTTCGGAGTATTTATCACCCTTCTTGGCGGCGTATTATGGGGATTTAGCAGTGTTTGCGGGCAGTATCTGTTCACGCAAAAAGGCGTCAGCGCCGACTGGCTCGTGCCCTACCGCCTGAGCATTGCCGGGCTTGCGATGGTGGCGTACTATTTAGCGCGTTCGCCGCGCGCAGCTCTCGCGCCGCTAAAAGATCGCGCGCTATTGCCGCAGCTGCTCATCTACGCGTTTTTTGGGCTTATGATGACGCAGTATTCGTACTTTTGCGGTGTCGAGCTCTCAAACGCCGCCGTCGCGACCGTGATCCAGTACTCCGCGCCCGCGCTCATCCTTGCCGTCGTTTGCTTTTCACAGCGGCGCGCGCCTAAAAAGGTCGAGCTCATCGCGCTCATTTTCGCGGTGCTGGGCGTCGTGCTGCTCGCCACCCACGGCGATCTGGGCTCGCTCGTTATCAGCGCGGAGGCGCTGGTTTGGTGCCTCATTAGCGCGCTTGGCGTCGTGATTTATAGTCTCATCCCAACGAAGCTAAATCAAAAATACCCCGTCGCGCTAAATTTAGGCTGGGGCATGGTCATCGGCGGCGGCGCGCTCGCGCTTTACACGCGGGTTTGGCAGCTAGGCGGCGTGAGCGACGCGCAGGGCTTTGCGGCGCTTGCCGCGGTGGTGATCCTAGGCACGATATGCGCGTTTAGCTTTTACATGACGGGGCTAAAGATAATAGGCGCGAGCAGGGCGAGCATGATAGCGTGCATCGAGCCGGTGAGCGCGGCGGCGTTTGCCTATTTTTGGCTGGGGACGGAGTTTGTATTTCTTGATTTTGCGGGCTTTACGCTCATTATCTCGTGCATATTTTTGCTGGCTAAAGATAGGAAAAAGGCCTGAATTTGGAGGAGAGATGATTTATTTGGCGCAGACCGATACGACGGCGGGATTTTTGAGTAAGGATTTTCGCGAGATAAACGCACTCAAACGCCGAGCAGCGGACAAACCCTGCCTCATAACGACGGCAAAGCTTAGCGAGCTAAAAAATCTCGCTCGCGTACCTGCTAAATTTAAAAATTTAGTGCGCCGCGCGAGGAAAACGACTTTTTTATACCCGAATGGCACCGCCGTGCGCGTCGTAAAAGAGTGCGTCCATGAGGAGTTTTTGAGGCAATTTGACTGGCTCTACTCCAGCAGCGCAAATTTAAACGGGCAAAACTTCGACGAAGCCTGGGCGAGGGCGGCGGCGGATGAGGTCGTGGATCAAAATTTCAGCCAAAACGCAAGCTCGAAAATCTATAAAATTTCAAAAACGCACCTAAAACGGCTGAGGTAACCCGCCCGAATTTACTCTCGTTTTTCAACCCTCTACCCCAAATTTCACTCAAATTTAACCGTCCTTTGGCTAAGATTTCGCAAATTTAGTCATGAGCAAAAGGATCAAATTTGCAAACCCTACTTAAAATCCTAAAAAACATCATCAAAGGCATATTTTATATAGCCGTCTTTCTGGGTCTTTTTATCTTAGCGGTTAGGTTTGAAGTCGGCTCAAAATCAAAGTCGGTCTCCTCTAGTTATACCGTAAACCAGGACACTAAAATAGACCCAAACTCCGAGCTAGCCAAATACGTAACGCAAGAGGAGGTAGACGACTTTGGTTTTAGGTGCGCAAATATCGTTTGCGACGAGGAGAAAAACGCTACGCTCGTACCTTTAAGAGCCGCTCTTGATAGAAAAGATGCGGACTTCGTAGTTAAATTTATAAAAGATAACAACCTAAGCGTAGACGTTGGCATGAGAGATAAAAGAACCCCGCTGATGTACAGCTCTTTTAGAAATGACGTAAATACCTTTAATGCCTTGCTAAATTTAGGAGCGGATATAAGGGTTAAAGATAGATTCGGTCTATCTCCTATGGCCTATGCCATTATGCTAAACTCCGTTGATACGGCTAGGATTCTACTAGAAAAAGGTGTTAAATTTGAAGAGGTGGAGTATGTGGCTTATTTTATAATTAATTCAAAAGATAGCTATAGATGGATGTCGTCGCTAATAATAGACGGTAACGACATAACTATAAACTATACGATAGACCCGGATCATCCTGGACGATACCCCGATACAGACATAAATAATCCGGCCTGCGTCAAAACTTGTGATGGCGAGAAGGTAGAGCCGTTTAAATACGTAGTCTCAAAAAACCTACCCCAAATGGCAGAACTAATGCTAAGCACGGGGTATAAACCCAAAGAGTTTAAAATGGGAAGCGGACTACAAGGCATAAAAGACGAAGAGAAAAATAGACCGTTACAGCTAAGTGCCTGGGCTCTCTTAGATGACTACGAAGACTACGAGCCAATGCTTGAGGTATTTATAAAATACGACCTACCGAATGCCCCTACTAAGGAGCAGCTAAAGGAGGCATATGAGGTATGCAATGATAACTTAAAAGATTTTACGAAAGAAAAAGAGAAATACATCTATGAAATGAATCAAGGTAGAGATAAGGAAGGCGAAGAGAGATTACGCAAAAACAAGAAATATCAGCACTTATGTACCGAGTGCTTATACCATGAAGGTCTTTTACAATACAAACCAAAGCCGCCAGATCCCGAACAAATAAAAAGATTTGATAAGACGATAAATTCTTACTTTAAACACTGCCCCGACGAAAATGCAACGTTTAAAGACGCTAGAGCTTTTATAAAATGGGCAAATGAAAGAAAAAGGCGATATAAAATAGAGGTATTTATAGATAAATACGAAAAAGACCCGACTAAGGTGATTCACGTAGATGGCAACCGAAGTAAATCTAGCCCAAGCTCAAATTTGAAGTAAAATAATCTCGGCGTAAAGACGAAGCCAAAATATAAATTCGGCCGAATGAAATTTGAGCTCGCAGCGGCACAAATTTAAAATTTAAGCGGACGAAATTTGACGAGACCGTCTGTAAATTTGCCCGTCAAATTTTAAATTTAACAGCTCCCAGCCGAATCTAAAGCCAAATTTTACTCGTCGCCCAGGCAGTAAATCAAATTTACCACCCAGGCTTAAATTTACTTCGCCGAGGCGGGGTTATTCACGCTTATCACGACGTTTTTCTCGTCCAGATAGAGCTTCGCCGCATCTTTCACGTCCTGCTCGGTGAGCGCATTTACCGCCTTTTCGTACTCGTCCAGGCTCAAAACCTCATCGCCAAAAACCAGCTCGCGCATGAGCGCGCGCGTCCAAAACTCGCCCTGAACGTAGGATTGGCGCATCTTTACGAGCGCCGATTTTTTAAAATTTTGCAGATAGCGCTTGACGTCTGCGCCGCCTTTTAGCTCCGCGACGTTTGATTTTATCTCGCCTAGCACGGCGTTTACGTTATCAGGCGCCGCCGTAAAGCCAAAATGCGCGGTAAAGCTTTCGTATGGGTATTTTGCGAGATTCATATGCACGCCCAGGCCGTAGACCTGCCCGCGGTCCTCGCGCACGTCCTCGCGCAGCATCATCGAAAGCACCGCAGATAGGGCGTTTACGCGCAGTAGCTCTGGGCGCGAGTATTTGACGTTTTCGTTTTTCATTATCATCGCGGCGTCGCTTCGCTGCGTGGTTTGGTAGTTACGCTTAAACTCCCGCTTGCCAGCGATCGTCCTTACGCCGTCATCGACGAAATTTTCGCGTCCTGCGCGCGCTGGCAAATTTGCCAGATATTTTTGCAAGAGCGGCTCGGCGGCGGTCAAATTTATATCGCCGACCACGATAAAATCATACGAAGCCGCGTTGGTAAATTTATCCTTCACTATCTTTTTTACGTCCTCCATCTGCAGCTCGTTTATGTCCGCGGCCTCGAGCGGGTTTGTTCGCGGATTATTTTCGTAGAAAAATCTCGCAAATTCGTCGTGAAATTTGCGCTCGGGCAGATTTTTGGTCTTTTCCAGCTTTTCAAGCTCGTTGATTTTTGTCTTTTTTAGCGCGTTTTCGTCAAATCTAGGCTCGCTAAACTCCAAAAACAGCGCGCGCAAAAGCCACTCAAAGTCCGCGCTGGCCGAGCTTGCGCTATATCCTTGCGAAAGCTGATCGATAAATTTGCTATAGCTTAGCTGCTTGCCGCTTAGGATTTTAGCCAGATCGTAGTTGCTAAACTCCCCTGCCCCGCTCTCGTTTGAGACCTCTACGGCTAGCGCGCCCTGCTTTGGTTTGGCCAAATTTGACGTGCCGCCGCGACTAACAGCGCTTAGCCAGACGACGTCTTTTTTGGTTTTTACCTCTTTAAATGCGACGCGCGCGCCGTTTGGCAGCTCGTAAAGGTAAAAATCAAGATTCTCGTTATGCTTTTTGGAGATGAAATTTTTAGGTTTTAGCGCGCCGTAGTCGAAAAG
>CAURMS010000049.1:0-7712 GCA_963526085.1 uncultured Campylobacter sp.
GCAGTAAAAACGCCGCCGCACTGGAAAATAAATCCGACATCGAAGAGATGAACTATTTTTCTAAGCAGACATTTTTAAATTTCCTTAACCGCGAGAAAATCATCGCCTCAAATAAGCTTGCCATCGACGTTCAGCGCGAAGTTTTGGCACGAGCAAAATCTGTAAGCTCAAAGGCCTCTGACGGCGGCGTTCGCGAGGCTCCTTTTTGGGTGCTAGTGGGCGCGCTGATGCCTGCGGTGCTGCTTGAGGTCGGCTACATCACTCACCCTAGCGAAGGTGATCTCATAAATAACTCAAAATACCAAGACGCCCTAGCCAAGGGGCTCGCAGACGGCATAGACGTCTATTTTTCAAACCAGCAATGAAAAGCGCGCGAGTCGTTTTAAAGGGCGGCATCCCGTTTAATCCCGAATTTGACGACATTTACTTTAACGCAGACGACCCTATCGGCCAGAGCGAGTATGTTTTTAACTCCGTTTTTGATGAAATTTGGGAGAAAAAGAGCGAATTTAACGTGCTTGAGGCTGGATTTGGCGCGGGGCTAAATTTCCTCTGCGCCTTTAAAAGATTTAAAAACTCGGATAAATTTTTAAATTTCGTCAGTATCGAAAAAACGCCGATCGCCAAAGATGATCTGGCTAAAATTTATACAAATTTTAGCGAGCTTGCGGATGTTTCGGGCGAGCTATTGAACGCCTACCCGCCTCTTATTCGGGGATTTCATAGATTAAATTTAGCTCCAAACGTCACGCTTACGCTGTGTTTTGGCGATGTGGCCGAGGTTTTGGACGAGCTTAGTTTTATTGCGGATGCCGTTTTTATGGATGGTTTTGCACCTGCTAAAAACGAAGCGATGTGGAGTGAGCTGGTTTGCGGTAAAATCGCAAATTTATGCGCTTTGGGCGCTACAGTTTGTACATATTCGGCCTCGGGCGCATTAAAAAGAGCCTTTCAAAATAGTGGTTTTGAGGTAAATTTGCTAAAAGGTTACGGCAAAAAGCGCGAGATGCTACGTGTCAAATTTGCTGGTGAACGGCAAGCTGAGGGTGAAATTTGGTTTAGCAGATTTGATCCGGCCGCTATGATCGCTCCAAAGACGGCGCTAGTGATCGGCGGCGGAGTGGCTGGCTGCGTTTGCGCGTTTAAGTTGCGCCAGCGCGGTTTAAAGGTCACGATCGCCGAAAAGCGCGGCGATATCGCGCTAAACGGCTCTGGAAATCACTGCGGTATTTTGATGCCGCTTATCACGAAGCCAACCGTAAATTTAGGCCGCATGCACATGAATGCGTTTTTGCAGGCGGCTCGCTTTTATGAGCGAAATTTGGGTGCTGAGGAGATAGAGTTTTGCGGTGCGACAGACTACGCATACGAGCAAAAGACGCTAGAGCGCTTTTACGAGTGGCATGAATTTGACGCGGACAACGGCGTTTTTGAGCTAAAATTTGATGACGAGCCTTACGCTAGCGCGTTTATTTTTAATGGCGCAAAAGCTCGCCCCAGAAAGATGTGCAAAGCGGCAAGCATGGGCATAAAAACGCTTTTAAACTGCGAATTTACGGGCTTTGAGACTCTTGAGGGCGGTGCGGTTAGGGCTCATTTTAAAGACGGGCAAAGTATTGACGCCGACGTACTCGTGCTTGCTATCGGCAGCGAGAGTATGGAGCTTTTTGCGGACTACGATATCAGGCTCAGCTCCGTGCGCGGCCAGGTCACGCATATCGCGCCCGCCGTTTGGACCTCTGCGCCTTTTAGCGCCAAAGGCTATGTCTGCCCGCCTGCCGAGGGCGTGCAGGTGATCGGCGCGACCTATGATAGAAATCTTTTTTTGGACGAGCCGCATTCTAGCGACGACGAGAAAAATTTGGCCGACGTTGCCGAGTTTTTGGACGGCAAATTTGCAAAAAACGAGCGGCTAAATTTGACTATCGGCCCAGACGGCGACGCTGAAAATACGGATCGTTTAGAGGCAAACAAGGGCGGCGTAAATTTAAGCAAAAGTGTGGATTTGCCGGCTGAAACCGCGGATGGCTCCACGCAGACGAATGGTGTGTCAAATTTGACTGTACCTGAAAAAAGCTCAAACATCGCGGCTAAAATACCGCAAAACGTCCGAATAATCGGCTCGAAAGTGGGATACCGTAGTTATAGTGGCGACCGTTTTCCGCTCATCGGGCGGCTTTATGACGAGGATTTTTATAAAGACAGTTACAAATCGCTGCTTTGGACGAAAGGCAAGTCCAATCCGCATCCAAAATACGTACCAAACGTATATGTGAGCACCGCTCATGGCTCGCGCGGGCTCTGTACGGCAGTACTCGGCGCCGAGCTTATCCGTGATCTTATTTTTGACCGTCCGCTTTGTATCGAAAAATCGCTTTTTGACGAGCTTCATTTGGCGAGATTTCTCGTTAGAAAGCTCAAAAAAGGGCTGAAATAAGCATAAACTCAAATTTGATTCGCGCGATGCTTCCTTTAAAATACTAAAATTTATATAAAGATTGCTGCTTTTTTGATTTTAAATTTACCTGAAAGTTTATGTAATCTTGGCTTGAAATCATTGATCAAATTTAAAATTATTCTATAAATTTAACGTTCTAGCTAAAAGGGAGCGAGTGCAGTTTGCAGGCGTGTATCAAAAATTGTTAAGAGCGGAATAAATTTGCGTTATACGGCACAAAAGCAGTATCGTAGACGAAGCGATTTTAAAAGCTGTAATTTGGTAAAACGAAAAAACTGCAACGGCTAAAATAGGCGAGATTCGCCTATTTTTTACCGAAAAAGTCGCCTGCTATCCTAAAAATATCGTCCACGATCGAGCCGTCTTTGTTCTGATCCAAAAACTGCGTAAGCATCGACATCATGGAGCCGCTATCTGCAGAGTCTTGCAAATTTGATGCTTTGAGCTGATTGTTTAGCATGCCCGCAATCATCGGCGCAATCATCGGTAGCAGAGTCTTGATGGAGTCTGCGCTGATGCCTAGCTGCGAGCCTACGTCGCTAGCTAGAGCCCTGCTGTTTTCTTTCGAACCCGTTAGTACGCCTAGTAGCTCGTTGCCTTCGGCGACGCTGACGTTTTGCGGGGCGTTAGCCATCTCGTCAAGGTTTGAGTGGCGGATCATATCTAGGAAATTTGACGAATCGGCGTCAGATTTAAAATTCTCGTTGGCTCTTTGCATGAAAATCGGCGCGATCTTAGAAATCACGGCCTCTACGTCGTTTGTGCCCAGTCCGCTTTTTTGCGACATCGCGTCTATCATACCGCCGGAGTTGCCTAAAAGTAGCTTTAATATATCCATTTTTATCCTTTTGATTTTTGCGTGAGTTTAAATTTGACCGCCGCTTGTTTAGGTTTAACGAGGCGGCGGCCGGCAAGCCGAGGAGGGCTTATTTGTAGTTTTTGATCGCCGCGTCTAGGATCTCTTTTGCGGCGTTTGCATCTTTAAATTCTTTAACCTTGACCCATTTGTTAGGCTCTAAAATTTTATAAGTTTCAAAGAAATTTTTGATCTTATTTAGCGTGGCCTCAGGTAGGTCTTTGTAGCTTTTGATCGCGTCAAATCGCGGATCGATCTTGGTAACCGGCACGGCTAGTAGCTTCTCGTCCATGCCCGCTTCATCCTCCATCACTAGCACGCCGATTAGGCGGCACGGGATGACGCCACCAGCTTGCAGAGGGTATTCGTTTAACACCAAGATATCGGCAGGATCGCCGTCCGCTGCGAGCGTGTTTGGCACGAAGCCGTAGTTTGCCGGGTAGAACATCGCCGAGTAGAGTACGCGATCGACCACGACCGCGCCGCTATCTTTGTCGATTTCGTATTTTATGTTCGAGCCGTACGGGATCTCGATCACGGCGTTGATTTTGTCCGGGTTTGAGCCTGCTTTGATTTTTGAAACGTCCATTTTTATCCTTTGTAAAGCTCCTATCACGCGGCGTTTTGTAGCAAAACGCTTTGAGATACTTGCCTTGAAATTTGAGTAAGGGATTATATAGAATCTCGGCTAAATTTGGAGTAAAACGGAGTTGAAGTAGGCCAAAATTTGGCTGGCATTACCGCGGTAAATTTGATGCTAAAAAGTAAAATTTGTAAATTTTGAGGTAATTAAAATTTGAGGAAAATTTAAGGCAGCGAACCGCCCTAAAATTATTTGATTATTTCGATAGTTTTTACGTCGATAGAGGTTTTCATAAAGTCCTTATCGACCTCGCCGTAGATGCGCACGGGCGTGTTTTCATCGACGGTTACGCCTCTCCAGTCTTTGTGATCGATCTCGACTTCGATCGTGTCGCCGTTTTTATCGACGAACTGGTAGTGCTCAGGGCGAAACTCGGAGACGATCTTGCCTTCAAGCACGACGCGAGCGTCATCAGGTAGTGCTACGGCTTGTTTTACCGTGCTTGCGCTCAAGGCGCCTTTGCCGACGAAGCCGCCTTGACTTGTTGCGTTTTGTGCGCTTGAGCCAGTGAATCCGCCTGCTGCAAACATCGCGCTAGCAAGAGCCGCTGATAAAACTATTTTTTTAAACATTATGTATCCTTTAAAATTTGATGTGATTTTCGTGAAATCATAGAGCGGATTTTAATGATATTTCGTGAATTATTTGTTAATTTGTATTTATGGAAAGCTTAATTTAGAGCCTAGCTTGAGGCTCTAAATTTAATGTTTATAGGCTATTTACGAGGGCTTTGACATCGGCCACGATAGGCTCGATCGCACGCTCGCCGTTTACGACGTGGAGCAGGCCTTTTTCTTTGTAAAATTTACGTATCGCCTCGATCGGTTCTAGATAAACCTTCATGCGGTTGTTGAAAACCTCGTTGTTGTCGTCGGCTCCGCGCGCTCGTCCGAGCACTCTCTCGCGTGCGACGGCTTCGCTAACGTCCACTTCGATCACGCCTTTTAGTGCGATCTCGTTTTGCGCGGCTAGCACCTTGTCTAGCTCGGTCATCTGCTCGACGCTACGCGGATAGCCGTCGATGATGACGTTTGATTTGTCCGAGCTTTTGATCGCTGAGACGATCGCATTTACGACGACGTCAAGCGGGACTAGATTGCCCTTCGAGATAAAGCCGTCGATTACCTTGCCCAGCTCTGAGCCGCTGGCAACCTCTGCGCGGAGCAGATCGCCCGTGGAGAAGTGCGCAAATTTGGCGTCCTCTTGCGCGATTAGCGATGCGTCGGTGGTTTTGCCGGAGCCTGGAGCGCCGATGATTAAAAATAGTTTTTTCATAAATTTTCCTTTAAACGGCTTGCCTTTTTCTACTTATACTTCGCTCGATTTTAAATTTTAAGCTCGATGAACTACATGTTCTATCTGCGCTTAAAATTTAAAATCCGCCTCGTCTAAGCGAAAAATACTTCGCCTTTTCTTTAAAATAAAAAATAAAAATCAATAAATTTGTAGCGGAAGTATCGCTAAGCTAGACGAGGCGGTTTTAAAATTTAAGCGTACACTAGGCGTGTAGCCTGCGGAGAGTAAAATTTTAAAACCAACGACGTATAGCGCGGCGAGACGACGCTTTCAAGCTTATTTTTCTTTTTCTCGCAGCCTTAACCCTAGCTCCCTTAACTGCTCCGCGCTAGCTTCGCTCGGCGCTTTCGTTAACGGGCACTGAGCGCGCTGAGTCTTAGGGAAGGCGATGACATCGCGGATCGAGCTGGTTTTATTTACTAGCATATTTAGTCTGTCAAAGCCGATCGCGATACCGCCGTGCGGAGGCGCGCCGAAGCTTAACGCATCAAGCAAGAAGCCAAATTTCTCGCGTTGCTCAGCTTCGTCGATACCAAGTAGTTTAAATACCTTTTGCTGAACGTCGTTTTTGTGGATCCTCACGCTACCGCCGCCAAGCTCATAGCCGTTAAGCACGACGTCGTGAGCGACCGATAGGATGTCCTCGAGATCGGGCTCGTCGATGTTTTTAGGCATGGTAAACGGATGGTGCATCGCTGAGTAGCTGCCGTCGTCGTTTTGCTCAAACATCGGGAAGTCAAGCACCCATAAAAACTCCATTTTGTTTTGGTCGATGATGCCCATTTGCTCGGCGAGGAAAATCCTAAATCGCCCCATGTAGTCAAGTACGACTTTTTTCTTGCCGGCGCCGAAAAATACGACGTCGCCGACTTTTAGCTCGCAGCGAGCCACGATCTCGTCGAGGTCGCTTTGCTCGAAAAATTTGCAAAGCGGTCCTTTTAGCCCGTCCTCTTTCATCTGGAAGTAGCCAAGGCCCTGAGCGCCGAATTTGCGGACAAATTCCTCAAAACGGTTCATCTCGCGCTTGCTAAAGATATTATCGCCGTTTGGCACTTTTAGCGCTTTGATGCGGTTTTTCTTAGGTTCGGTTGCGATTTTACTAAATATTTCATTGCTAGAGCGCGCGAAAATGTCGATAACGTCGATCATCTTTAGATCGTAGCGCAGATCTGGTTTGTCGCTGCCGTAGTTCTCTGTCGCCTCTTTGTAGCTCATGCGGCGGAAAGGGATTTGTATATCGTATCCGCAGGCAGCAAATACGTCTTTTAGCATATTTTCAGCCATATTTAGGATGTCTTCTTGCTCGATGAAGCTCATCTCGATATCTATCTGCGTAAATTCTGGCTGTCTATCCGCGCGCAAGTCCTCGTCGCGGAAGCATTTTGCGATCTGGAAGTATTTATCAAAGCCGGAACACATCAAAAGTTGTTTGAAAAGCTGCGGGCTTTGCGGCAGGGCGTAAAACTGGCCCGGATATACGCGGCTAGGCACTAGATAGTCTCTGGCGCCTTCAGGTGTAGCGCGCGTTAAAATCGGCGTTTCAAACTCGATAAAGCCCATTTTATCTAGGCTGTTTCTAGCTGCGATCGCCGCTTTTGAGCGCATTTTAAAGATATTTTGAAGTTTTTCGTTTCTAAGGTCTAAAAATCTGTATTTCAGTCTGATGTCCTCGTTTACGCTCTCGTCGCCGATGACGAAAGGTAGCGCCTCGCTCGGGTTTTCGACGATCACTTCGCTAGCGATCACTTCGATCTCGCCCGTTTTTAGGCGTGGATTTACCAGGCCTTCGCCGCGAGCGCGGACTTTGCCTTTTATCCTTAGTACGTACTCGTCGCGAACGTGCGACGCGGCCTCGTGAGAGCTCTTACTATCTGCCGGATCGCAGACGATTTGGATCAGTCCCGTGCGATCGCGCAGGTCCAAAAATATAACGCCGCCGTGGTCGCGGTAGGTATTTACCCAACCGCAAAGCGTAACTTCTTTGCCTATGTCGGCACTGCTTAAATCAGTGCAGTAATGGCTACGCATTTTCACTCCTTTTGCTGTTTTTAACGCGCCAATTATACTAGAAATTTGCTTGCTCCCAGCTTTTTTAAAACAAAATGTGATAAAATCCGCCCTATGAAAAAAGAGAATTTATTGCTTCCTTCCAAGATAAAAACGGTCGGATTAGTCGCGAAAATCAACGGCGACGCGGTCAAAAACGTGCGAATTTTATGCGAAATTTTGGCTAGGCACGGCGTTCAAATTTTGTTTGAAAACGCGACGGCTAAACATTTAAATTTAAAAGAGGGCTCAAATTTACAAGGATTTGAGGTGCGCGAGCTAGCTACGGAGTGCGACTTTTTGATCTCGCTAGGAGGCGACGGCACGATCATCTCGCTTTGTAGAAACGCGGCCGAGATTTCGCCCTTCGTTCTAGGCATTCACGCGGGCAGGCTGGGATTTTTAACAGATAT
>CAURMS010000050.1:0-7673 GCA_963526085.1 uncultured Campylobacter sp.
AGGCTGGATACTACTTGATTTAGCTCCTCAAGGAATTTCTCGCCCTCATATCTCTCCTCAACGTCGTCGTAAATTTTGAGCAATCTGTTTTTGCCAAGCACCAGCTCACCGATAAGGTTCATCAGGTGATCTAGGCGCTTAACCTCTACGCGTATAGTCTGCTCGTCCGTACTTCCTCCGCCTCCGGTCGCGGGAACTTTTTTCTCCTCTTTTTTATCGGTCGGCTTTGCGGCAGCGGGTTTTGGAGCCGGTGCAGAATTTGAGGGAGCTGGAGCTTGCGGCGCAGCCGGTGCAGTAGGTTTTGGCGCTTCGCCTGCTGCTGCTTTTTGGGCCCGTCTTGCCTGATCTTCAGCCTTTCTTACTTTCAGCAGTCTTTCTATCTCGGCTTCGACTTCGTCGTCGCTTAAATTTGATAAATTCTCATCGCTAACGGGCTCAGGTTCAGGCTCTTTTGGCGTCTCTACTACAGGCTCTGGCGCTGCGGGAGCAGGCTCGCTAGCGGCCGCGCTCGGGGCTTCGCCTTCGGATATCGCGGTTAGTCTTTTGCAGATATCTTCTATCTCGATGCCTACGTCCGTATCGTTACCGCTATCTCTGATACCGTGGAGTAGCCCCTTCATCATATCTACGGACTCTAGCACCACGTCCATGATATCTGGAGTTATCTTTAGTTCGTTGCGGCGGGCTTTGTTTAGCACGTCCTCCATATGGTGCGTAAGCTTAGTAAGAATATCGAAATTTAAAAAGCTCGATGACCCCTTGACCGTATGCGCAACGCGGAAAATTCTATTTAAAAGCTCTAAATCTTCAGGATTTGACTCTAGTTCTATGAGGTCATGGTCTATTTGTTCTACTAGTTCGAAGGCTTCAACCAGGAAGTCTTCCATTATTTCTCTCATATCATCCATGATTTTCCCCTTATTTCTTGTGCGCTTCGATCACGCGAAGCACTTCGTTATAAAATAGCGATGCGTCAAATTTGGTTAGATATGCTGCAGCGCCGGCCTCTTTGCTTTGAGCTTCGCTATAGTCGTTGCTTAAAGAAGAGTTAAATATGATAGGAATTCCCGTATATCTCGGATCGTCTTTTATCGTCGATGCAAAGCGGTATCCGTCCATCTGAGGCATCTCGATATCGCTCAAAATCACTCTTAAAAAGTTATTTAACTTATCGCCGTACATCTCGTAAAGATCCTCCATCCTAGCAAGCCCCTCTACGCCATCTTTTGCTTCGACTACTTTTAGTCCCATTTTTTCTAGCATATCTTTTACTAGTTTTCTTGCCGTCGAGCTATCGTCTAGCACTAGTGCTAAACCGCTTAAAAGCTTACTTTGATCGATCTCTACTTCCATTTTCGGGCTATAGATACCAAGCTCTTCGACGACGCTTTCAAGGTCTAATATTAGCAAAACTTCGTCGTTTTCGATGCGAGTTACGCCTGTTATCTTACCTTTATCTAGCGTTCCGGCGTTTGAGGCGAAAGTCGCCGCTTCGATGTCCGCCCAGCTTATGCGCCTAATGCGTTTTGCCTCGTGGACGATAAAGCCTATCAATATTCCGCTAAATTCGGCGATAATAACGCGAGGCTTGATAGCTCCGCCCTTAGGTTCGTTTATCTGCATCCATTTGGCTAAATTTATGACAGGTATCACGACGCCACGCAGATCAAAAATCCCCTCGATATACTCAGGTACTCCTGGAAGTTCGGTTAAATTTGGCATCTTGATGATCTCGCGCACCTTAGCGACATTAACGCCGTATATGCCCTCATATACATTGTCTCCCGACTGCTTAAAGATACGAAAATCAACAAGCTCCATCTCATTTGAACCGGTTTTTAATGTGCCGTTGTTAAGCATTTTAAACCTTTACGCTCTTTCGAGCAAACTTAATATTTTGGTCGTATTCTACTACAAAATAGCTTTGCTCGCATGCAAAAGATGAAATATTTATATATTTTTGTTTACCTATCGTGTACTGTTCGCCCTGGTGATAGTGCCCCTCGATGATGACGTCAGCCTCATAAAATGCGTTATATCGGCGCATTTTTGCCTCGGCTAAATTCTTAAAATTCGGTATTTTATAATCTAAAATTTTTCGTTTAAGCTTATTTAAAATTCGTTTCGAGAGCCTAAAATTTAGAAATTTATCGAAAAAATTCATCACTTTTAAAAAAATTTTGACGCGCAAAAACCTCAAAGCGTATTTTGCAACGAAAGGCAAAAATATATCTCCATGCGCGATAAGTAGGCTCTGTCCGCACTCCGAGGCAAATTTAACCGGCTGGGCGCCGATCGGATAGGCTTTGACGTTTTTAAACAGAGGTGCCAGGTTAAAATCGTGATTTCCCTCAAAATAATAAATTTCCATTTTCTCGCCCAGCTCGTCGATCGCGCGGACGTATCGCTCGTAAAATTTGACGAAAAACTCGCACTCGCTAGCCAAAAAATCAAACATATCGCCCATCAAAAACAGCTGCGGCGTCTTTATCTCGTCGCTTTTTAACGCGCATAAAAAACACCAAAAATTTTCGCGATTTTCGTTTTCGTGCGAGTCGGCGATAAAGATTGCGCCGCTTTTTACGACGATTTGCTCAGGCATCAAATTTTACTTTTTGCGGCGCAAAATTTGCGGCTATGAGTTTTAAATTTAGCGAGCCGAATTTGAAAAACTCAGCAAACGCCATAGTTAAATTTGACGGCTCAAATTTACTGGCCGAGCTCGTAAATTTAACGGTTTTAAACGCGCTCATCGGCTTAAAATTTGATCGGTTTGTAGCTAACAGATACGATTTCGACGTCGCTTCTGCCGTTTGGCAAATTTAGCGCCACCTCGTCGCCCTCGCTCTTGCCGATTAGCTGTTTGGCTAGAGGCGAGTTGATCGAGATGAGTCCGCGCTCTAGGTTGCTCTCAGGCGTACCCACTAGCGTATAGGTCTTTTCCAGCTCGGTTTCTACGTCCATGATGACGACCGTGGAGCCAAATTTTACTTTATCGTGCTCGTATTCGGAGGGGTCGATTACCTTGGCGCGGCTTACTATGTCGCTAAGCTCGGCGATACGGCTCTCGATAAACGCCTGCTTTTCGCGTGCGGCGTGGTATTCGGCGTTTTCTTTTAGATCGCCGTGACTGCGCGCGATGTCGATCTCCTCGACGATATTGGGGCGCTCGACGGTCTTTAGATTTTTTAATTCGTTCGTGATTTTTTCATATCCAAAAAGCGTCATCGGTTCGGTCATTTTTCATCCTTTGTTTGTTATTAAAATTTGAGCTACGTTGGCTGCAGAGCCGTGTTTTAGGTACTTTCGTAGCTTCTCGCAGCCTTTGATAAATTTCTCTTTATCGCAGCTCTCGTAAGCTTTTATTAGATTGCTTGGCGTTACTTCCTCTTGCAGTAGTTCCTCGTGCAGCGCCGTTTCGCCCATGAAATCAAACATGATATTTGCAAGCCCGATGTGGCGCAGTTTTACAAACATCCGCGCGATCATTATGTCGATTGCTTTAGCTTTATAGGCTAGCACTAACGGCGTGCCCACGAGCGCGGCCTGCAGCGTCGCGGTACCTGAGCAGATAAATGCAAACTCGCTTTGCAAAAGCGCGCGCGGCGCGTCCGTAACGACGCTAAATCCGCTAACGTCGCCGTAAATTTGCATATCGTTTGCCAAAAAAGGTGGCACGACGAGCAGCTTTTCTTTGTCTTTTATCTGGCTTGCCGCCTCGCGAAAAATCGGCATCAGCCGTGAAATTTCGGCGCGGCGGGATCCGGGCATAAAAGCGATCTTACCGCTTTGTAAAAGCTCGTTTTTTCGTACTCGCAGCTCGTCAAGCAGCGGGTGTCCGACGTAGCGCGAGCGGTTGTAGTACATCCCGTCAAACGGCAAAATCGAAGCCAAATGATCGCAGTACGCCTCGACTTTCGCAACGCGTCCAGCCTTCCACGCCCACACCTGCGGCAAGATATAGTAGGTCACCGGCGTTTTGATACCGGCTTCTTTGATCGCTTTGGCTAGCGGCAGGTTAAAGGCGGGGCTATCGATAAGCAGCGCGGCGTCACACTGCGCAGCTAGGTGAGTCATCTCTTTTATCGCGCGTTTTGCCTTAAAATAAAGCGGTAAAACCTCCACGAAACCCATCGCGGAAAACTCCGAGCTTCGCATAAAAGGTTCGCCGAATTTTTCGTCAAAAATGCCTTTTAGTTCGCACTTTGGCAGATGCTCTAAAACCTCCTCGAAGTGCAAATTTGCAGAGGCCTCTAAACAAGAGACGAGTAGCTTCACTGATTACCCTCAAAGTCCTCGGCTAAGTTTGCAAGCTCTCTAGCGCGCTCCTTAGTCATCTGTAGGTAACAATCGGCGGCCGTTACGGCATAAAGCGTACCCATAGGCGGCACAAACGGACATTTGGCCTCTTTATAGGCTACCCATTTACGCTGGATGTCTTTTAGTTTCTTTTTATTTTCGTCGTTTAGTACGCTCATGGCTTTTTTGTAGTTTTGATTTAGGAGTTTATCTTGGATAGCAAATTCGGCGTCTATGCACTGTATCATGCCGGCGATGGAGCTATCTTTTTGCATACATTCATCTACGCGCCTTTGCGATTCGTCCCTTTCTTCAAGATTCGTCTCAAAATTCGACGGCGAATTTGACGAAGGCTTTGTCTTTATCGCTAGTTCTTGCGCACTAAAAACGAGGCTCGCCGCAAACGCAGCAAAAATAAATTTTTTAAGCATATTTTACCCTTTAAATTTAGCGGGAATTATCGCCTAAAACGGCTAAATAAACAATAAAATTTAAATTATAAGAAAAATTAGGATTTTGAAATTTGAAAGGTAAATGCGTAAATTTAAAAAACCCAAAGCCCGTAGGCCTTGGGTTTTGGGGTTTATTTAAAATTTAGGTTCTTAACGTCTTCGTCGGCTTTTTTCATAGCTTCGGTAGGCGCTACGCCGATAGGATATTTATGTCCTAAAGAAGCAGGCGCAGGAACCGGAGTAGCCTCTTGAGTTAGCTTGATGCTGATGCCGTAAGGCGCAAGCTCGTTAACTAGCTCGGTTTGTCCTTGGCGAGCAAATTCTTTACATTGACCTAGGATCCTAGCCGACTCTTCGTCTCCGTGGAAGCCGTAGCTGTTTTCGCTAAATGCGAAGTCCCAGCGGATGTGAGTTTTGCGGTGCAAGTAAAGAGTCTTTTCAAGAGCCTTACTGATAGCTTCTTTTCTCTCTTTTTCATCGGCGATCGAAGCAAATTTCTCATGCTTAGCTAGCTCGGCTCTGGCCGTTTTTACGTCTTGGATCAAAGAAAGTAGCGCATTTTCGCAGTTTCTTAGCTCGTAAGCGTGGCGATTTTGTACGAATGAAATTCTATCTTTTAGCACTTGTTCGCTTTGCGGGTGGCAAGTTTTGCAAGCCGCGTTTATATCGGCAAGCGGAGTTAAAATTTCATGCTCGGTGATCTTTTGAGCTCCGGCGCGTTTATACGGCATGTGACAATCAGCGCACGTTACGCCGCTTCTTCCGTGGATACCGGTTGAGCTTAGCTCAGCTTCTGAGTGCTGCATCTTGATGATTTTAGCGCCGGTATCTTTGTGGATGTAGTCAAATTTAAATCCGTCCTCTTTGGCTAACTGATCGTCATAGTATTGGTCGAAATTCTCGATCTTAAACGGCTCGTCTTTCTTCCAGAAATTCCAAGGGAAGGTTAAAACGGATTCTTTGCCTGCAGGATAGTATTCTACGTGGCACTGCATACAAACATAGCTTCTCATCTCTTGTCTGGTGGCCTTTATACCGCTTTTTGCGTCGGCTTGGTAGCCTCTAGCGACCATTGCGTTTACGAATGCGGGTCTTGTAACTCTTAGACTCATATCATCTGGCGAGTGGCAGTCTGCACAGGTGCTACCTAAGTGCGAGCCGTGGATACTCTCGCCGTGTTTAGCCGCGATCTTTTTCATGACGTCAAAATACGGAATAGAGTTCATCTTCGTCCACGCGGCTTTTCTCTTTTCGCCTTCCTCTTTAGGCATTACGTCGAAAAACGGCATAGGCTTAGTCGCAGCAGACGTAGGATCGGCAGTTAGGTTATAATCGCCATCAACTTGAAGCGCGGTTAAATATCCGGTGTGGCAATTGACGCAATATCCTGGCTGACCCTTAAATGCAGGAAGCCCGTGAGCGTTTAGATACTCTTTATCGTTTCTTTTGGTTTCGATCTGATCTATCTGAGAGTAGTAGTGAGTTCTAGGTTTGCTGTAATCTACGCCGAATGCATAGCCGTTCCAAAACACTGTAGCCGCAGGCCAGCGAATAATCTTGCTATAAGGTAAATCGCCGCCGAAAGCCGTTTCTATAAATTCGCTTCCTTTTGGATTTGCGTCGCTTTTATGCTCCATTTTTTTGTAAGCATCGAGCTGATTTGGGAAATTTGCGCCCCATTTTTCAAAATCAGGCTCAAGTTCGCTTACTTTATTGAGCATTAGCGGGTAAGTTTTTGACTCTTCTTTTTTATGAGCTATGTCATTATAAAGAGCAAGTACGCCCGCACCAAGTGCGATAGCTACTAGAAAAGTAACTATATATGACAGTTTTTTCATTATTCTCCTCCTAGAATTATTTTAAAAGTTATGTGCGTGTCCGGCTTGTCTGTGACAAGATACGCATTTTAACGGCTCGTTGGCATTAGCATACTGCCCGTGTTTACCTGGCAAGCTATCGCCTATAGCTCTTGGATCGACTGAATTTCTAGCATAATCCTTATGGCACTCTATACAATTGTTTTGTATGATCTCCTTTTGCTCATCGCTTGCGGTAAACGATACGGGATTATCCAAGAAAGTAAACGCATAACCGTGCAAGAAGCCGTATTTGGCTTTCGCCAACCATTTGCTTACGAATTCTTTAGGCATGTGACAATCTATACACGTCGTAACGTGTTGATGTCCGCCTTTAGACCAGCCTTCATAGACTTGGTTCATGACGTGGCAGTTTATACAGGCTTCGGGATCGTGAGTAAGATGCTGAGGACCGTTAGCAAAAAAGAACGTGAAAATACCAAATCCGCCAGTAAGCCCAATAACCGCCAGCAAAGCTATGACCCATTTAGACGCTTTTTCCTTTGCGTTTTCCATAATCGGCTTTCTAACCTCCTTTGTAAATTTAAATAAAACTTAACTTTATTTATAAGCCGGTATTTTATTATTAGTTCGCTTAAATTCTCATTTATTTTTCTAATATAATTAAAATTAAATCTAAAGCTTATTTTTATACTGTGTAAATATAACAGTAATTGTTACCAGTTTATTATGATTGGTTTCAATCTATTTCGGTATTATATAATATAATATATTTACTATCTTAAATTTGAATAAAATTTAAAAACTAAAATATAAAGTAAACAATATCCAATATAGGCCAAAACTTTAAATTTAAATAATAAAAGCTGTGCTAAAATCTTTTCTTTAAAAATTTGAAAGCTATGAGCTCGTCAAATTTGAGCTAATCGTGATAAAAAGGAATAAATTTGAAAGAAATTTTAATCACAAACGACGACGGATTCGAGGCTAACGGCCTGCACGCTTTAGCTAGCGCACTAAGGGAGCTACCCGATACGCGCGTTACAATCGTCGCGCCGAGTACCGAAAAATCAGCCTGCGCGCACTCTCTTACGCTCACTAGACC
>CAURMS010000051.1:0-7646 GCA_963526085.1 uncultured Campylobacter sp.
CCAACCGCCTTTGCAGCGATAACATGAACGAGCGGTCCGCCCTGAATGCCAGGGAAGATGGACGAATTTATCTTTTTAGCGTACTCCTCGTTATTTGTCATAATGATACCGCCGCGAGGTCCGCGAAGAGTCTTGTGAGTAGTCGAGCTCACTACGTCGCAGTGCGGAAACGGGCTCTGATGCTCGCCGGCTACGACTAGACCGGCGATGTGCGCTACGTCTGCAAATAGTATAGCGCCGACGGCATCGGCGATCTCGCGAAATTTCTTAAATTCGATCTCGCGAGTGTATGCGCTTGCGCCGCACACGATCATCTTAGGTTTTACGATTTGCGCGATTTCCATCACTTTGTCGTAGTTTATGCGTCCGTCAAGCTCCACGCCGTAGAAAAAGCTCTGGTAAATTTTACCCGAACTGCTTACCTTTGCGCCGTGAGTTAGGTGTCCGCCGTGACTTAGATCCATGCCTAAAATTTTATCGCCCGGATTTAAAAGCGCACCGTAAACGCCCTGATTTGCCTGCGAGCCCGAGTTTGGCTGCACGTTTGCAAATTCGCAACCGAAAAGCTCTTTGCAGCGATCTATCGCTAGCTGCTCGATCTGATCCACGTACTCGCAGCCGCCGTAGTAGCGTTTGCCTGGATAGCCTTCCGCGTATTTATTGGTTAGGACTGAGCCCATTACTTCCATTACTTCAGGGTAGGTAAAATTTTCGCTCGCGATCATCTCGAGATGGTCGCATTGGCGTTTTAGTTCTAAATTTACTAAATCAAAAATTTCTTTATCATAACTTTGCAAACTCATTAATTCTCCTTGGTTTCGTTTTTTTGCGGTCTCATCGCAGGGAAAAGCACCACGTCGCGGATAGATTTTTTATTAGTCAGTAGCATCACGAGCCTATCTATGCCGATACCCTGCCCGGCTGTTGGAGGCATCGCGTAGCCAAGAGCCCTCACGTAGTCCTCGTCCATCTCGTGAGCTTCATCGTCTCCTGCATTTTTAGCTTCGATTTGCGAAGCGAAGCGGCCATATTGATCGATCGGGTCGTTTAGCTCGTTAAAACCGTTAGCTAGCTCACGTCCTGCGATAAACAGCTCAAATCTCTCCGCGATATCAGGATTTGCATCACTTCTGCGAGAAAGCGGACTGATCGAAATCGGATAGTCTATGATAAAAGTCGGATCAGTTAGCTTGCTTTCTACGTAGTTACCAAAAAGCTCGGCTTGTAAATGCCCCAAATCAAGCTTTGCGTTTGCCTCAAAGCCGTCCGATTTAAGCTTGGCTAAAATTTTATCCTTATCGCCGATAATCGCTTCGTCTAGGCCGCCGATTTCTACGAGTGCTTTTTTGTAGCTTATGCGTTTAAACGGCTTACTAAAATCGATCTGCATACCGTCAAATTCGATGATTTTGGGCATATCGAGTTTATCAAGAAGTACATTAAACAGCTCCTCGGTTAGCCCCATCAAATCGTGATAAGTATGCCACGCCCAGTAAAATTCGATGCTTGTAAATTCAGGATTATGCGTTAAGTCCATGCCTTCGTTGCGGAAATTTCTATTCATCTCGTAAACGGCATCAAAACCGCCCACTATGAGCCGTTTTAGATAAAGCTCAGGTGCGATGCGCAAAAATCTCTCAACTCCGAGCGCGTTGTGAAACGTGACGAAAGGTTTGGCGTTAGCTCCGCCAGGTATCGGATGCATCATCGGAGTCTCGACCTCCAAAAAGCCCTTATCCTCGAAAAATCTGCGAATCGTGCTAACGATAACCGAGCGGCGCTTAAAATCAGCCCTAACCTCGGGATTCATTATCATATCTAGGTATCTTTGGCGGTATCTGGTCTCGATGTCGGTTAGTCCGTGAAATTTCTCTGGAAGCGGCGAAATAGCCTTTGATGCTAAAGTTAGCTCGCTAACGTGCATCGAAAATTCGCCCGTTCGCGTGACGAAGGCATATCCGCGTACATATATGATGTCGCCTACTTCGATATTTTTCTTTACGACCTTAAACCAGTCTGGATCAAGAGTCTTGTTGCTAAAGTAAATTTGAATATTGCCGTCCTCGTCCTCGATATTGGCAAATATCGCTTTGCCAGCATCTCTAATGAGCTTAACGCGTCCAGCAAGGTTTACTAGCTGACCTTCGGCGCTCTTTTCTTCGGTGTCTATTATATGTTTAAATTTGAGCCTAAATTTAGTTATATCCATATCGCGGCGTAAAAAATGCGGATAGGGATTTACGCCCGCGCTTCTTAGTTTGTTTGCCGTCTCTAATCTTTGTATTTCTAATTGATTTTCAAATATCACTTGCCACCCTTTGCCTCTTTAGCAACACACTCTTTACATACTCCGTAAAGCTGCATCATGTGCCCCGTTAGCTTAAAGCCGTGCTCTTTTGCGATGTTTGCTTGTCTTTTTTCTATGGTTGCGTCTTCAAATTCTATGATTGTTCCGCATCTACGGCATATCATGTGATCATGGTGAGGCTTGGTTGCAAGCTCGAATTTTTTACCTTGTGAGCCAAAGCTGATAGAGGTTACCATCTCGGCCTCTTCGAGCAAATTTAACGTCCTATAAACGGTTGCTATACCGACGTTTAGGTCGGGATAGGTCTCTTTAATGAAAAAATAAAGTCTCTCCGGAGTGAAGTGCTCGTCGTTGTTGTAGAGCGTTTTTAGTAGGACTTCTCGCTGTTGCGTGTATTTTAGGCCATTGTCTCTCAAAATTTTTTTAAATTTATCAAGAAGCGCGTCGTATTCTAAATTCTCAATCATTATTTGTACTCCTTAATCGTCGAATTTATCTCCAAATTTGGTCTTTGCTCCTGCATAGATGCGTCAAACGGCGTTTCGATATTTCCCACGCCGCCTGATATGCCTTTTACGTTAACATTCATTATCCATTTGCCAGTATCCAGCAAAATCGGATACAGTTTACTTCCCCTAAAATACGGCTCTATTTTGTTGTTTAAAACTTGAATATTTGAAATAGTCACTATCAAAACCGCAAAAACTAGGAAAATTTTAGCGCTTCCGATGACAAATCCACCCATTTTATCCAAAAATCCAAGTCCGCTTAACCCTACTAATCTCGATAAAAATGCGCCGATACCCAAGCAAAGTATCCAGAATACGATAAGCGTCGTTAAAAATCCAGCAAAAAACAGAATAGAATCGCCCTCTATTTTATAAACATTATCGCTTATTAGATGACCGACTCTAATACCGAATCTACTAGCCACCACGATACCGCCGATTAGACCGATGAGGCCAAATATTTCCTTTATCAGTCCGCTTATCACGCCTTTTATACCCAGTATCAAAACCAATGAAACGACGACTACGTCAAATAGAGTAACAAAATCCATTACATACCTAACAATGGCGCGAGTTCTTGCTGATTGGTTGAATATCTCATCGCCATTTCTTTCGTGATTTGATTTGCTCTAATAGCTTTCATTAAGGACTGCGTTTGCGTCATCATGCCGGTTACTTGTTGATTTAGCTGCATTTGGGAGTAAATTTGATGCACCTTGTTTTCTCGAATAAGGTTTGCGATAGCGTTATTATTTATCAATATCTCATGTATAGCAAGCCGTCCGCTACCGATTTTAGGAAGCAGGCTTTGCGATATAACCGCCGTTAACGAAACCGAGAGCATATTTCGCACCTGAAGCTGCTCACCACCCTCAAAGCTATCTATGATACGGTTGATAGTCTGAATAGCCGAGTTTGTGTGCAGCGTGCCAAATACCAAGTGGCCAGTCTCTGCTGCCGTAATAGCCGTAGATATCGTTTCTCTGTCTCGAAGCTCGCCCACCAAAATAATATCAGGGTCTTCACGAAGCGCGCTTTTGAGCGCCTTGGCATAAGACTTGGTATCCACGCCGACGTTTCTATGAGAAAAAAGACCTTTTTTATTCGTGTGTACGAACTCGACAGGATCTTCTACAGTAATAATATGCTTTCTTTCGTTTAAATTTATCTCGTTTAGCATCGCGGCAAGCGTCGTCGATTTACCACTACCCGTAGGTCCGGTGACCAAAATTAGTCCCTTTTCGCGCTTTACCACTTCTTTAAAAATAGCAGGCGCTCTAAGGTCGTCAAGAGACGGAATGTCTGTCGGAATAATACGAAATGCGGCAGCCAAATCGCCGTTCATAGTATAGTAATAGTTGCCCCTAAAACGTCCGACGCCGGGAAGCTCTATTGCGAAGTCAAGCTCCCTATTTTCCTCGAGATCGCTTTTTTGCACGTCGGTTATGAGCGCATAGCAGATATCTTGTATATCGTGCCCCTTTAGCACGCCGAGCTCAAGCGGCCTCAGGGTTCCGTCTATTCTGATCTGCGGCTCGCTTCTTGCGACAAGGTGCAAGTCGCTGGCCTTATTGTGGACGACCGTTTTTAATAACGTCTCCAAGCTTACGTCTATTTTCTTGGGCTCTAAACTATCATTTTGAGTTTCTTGCCTTATTTGCTCCATATAAAATTTCCTTATTCTATAATTTTCGGCACGACAAAGAAGTGTTCGCTACTCATCGGAGCGTTTTTAAGTACAGTTTCTATCACGTCAGAGCTCACGCTTACGTCTTCTCTTAACGGAGTTCCGCCCTCTCTGGAGCTTACTACCGCTTGAGAAGCGCTTAAATCAAGCTCGTCTAGTATACCCGCAAAGCTCAAAATTTCACTAAGTTGATCTTCGATTTCCCTTCGCTTGTCGCTCTCGACTTTGAGCGAACTAAGCTTTTCAAGTTTGGTTAATAAAGTATCATCTATCTGCATAAAACCTCGTCAAATTTTTAAAATTTTCCGCATTATAACACAATTTGCCTTGATTTTTATGATGTTTTATATTTATTATGCTACAATTACGAACTTTCAATAACTAAAATTTAAGGAACAAACTTGGCCATCAAAGATGATATTGATTCTATAAAGGAAGAGTTAAATACTCAAGAACAATTTTTAGAAAACATAATCAAAAGCGAAAGATTTTTTAAAAGATATAAAAAAATTATCATCGGTGCGCTCGCCTTAGGCGTCATCGGCGCGGCGGGATACTATATAAACGGCGCTTTAAAAGAAAAAGAGTTTAAAGCCGCAAACGCCGCATATGCAAAACTGATACTTAATCCAAAAGACGAGCAGGCAAAAGCCGAGCTAAAGCAAAAAGACGCCTCGCTTTACGCGCTTTACGAGTTTAAAAGAGCGGTTGACAACAACGACACAAACGCGCTAAAGTCGCTTACCAACGAACAGATCGACCCGCTTTTAAAAGATATCGTAAAATCCCAGATAAACGAGCCTAGCGGTCAAATTTTAAGCTCGTATAAGGCCGTTATTAGAGGGTATGAGCTAATGAAAGAAAATAAAATCGACGAAGCAAAAAACGAATTTAAAAAGGTTCCTTTAAATTCTCAGCTTCAATCCATCGTCAAAAATTTAGAACACTATCAAGGAAATGCAAAATGAGAAAATTTCAAGCTATTTTAGCGGCTGCGCTCTGCGTCGCGGTACTTGGCGGATGCAGTACGAAAAGGCAGTATTTCGAGCCGACCGACGTGCAAAATGAAAAAATTTCAGAAAACAGGCTACCGGCTAGCATCGCGACGGCAAGCATAAACGGAGCGGTGCTAAAAAACGGTATGGTGATAACTAAAAACGGTTTACTAGCGCCTGAAACAAAGCTGACAAAAGGCGCTACTTTGTTAAATTACAGCGACGATAAAATTATAAGCTCTGATCTGGACGGAAATTTGATCGTTGCAAACAGCTCAAACGAAATTTTATTTCAAAGAAGCTTCAATGAAGCAATCGTTTCAGCCGCTCTAGAAGATAATAAACTAGCCCTTTTAAGTGCAGGCAATGTCATATATCTCATCGACATTGCAACAAACGATACTTTGCTCGAGTTTGAAAGCTCAAATGTCTATGCCCAGGACTCTCGCGTCGCTGCGCCATTATTTATGAGCTCGCTCGTTATATTTCCTACGCTTGACGGCAAGATCATGATAGTCGATAAAAACCAGGGCCGAATTTTACGCGACGTCGTCGTGAGTAGCGAGCAGTTTTTTAACAACATCATCTCGCTCAACGTCGTAAACGACACGATGATAGCCGCCACCGGAAAACGTATCGTCTCGATAAATCCGGAAAAAACGGTTTATTATAACGGCGAGATTAAAGACATCGTCATAAACGGCGAATATATATATATCTTGCTAAAAGACGGCAAAATCGTGCTTAGCGACCTAAATTTGAAACAAATCAAAGACGCATATTTTAAATTCGCCATCTTTTCAAGCGCCACCGTCTATAACGGCTCACTTTATATAATGGAAAAAACAGGATATCTCATAAAGACAGATCTAGCGCTCGACAACGCCAAAATTTACGAGCTTTCAGACGAGGTCGAGAGCCAAATTTTCGCAGGTGCAAAAGAATTTTACTACGACGATTACAGTTTAGAGCTTAAATGACGAAACAAGAAATTTATCAAGTTCTGGAAGCCAAAAAGATTATCTTAAAAAATTTAAGCTGGACAGAGCTTGATAAATTTACTAAAAAAAAGACCCTTGCCGCGCTCACGGGCGTTGATATGAAGGGCTTTTATACGCTTTTGTTTTTTCGCAGTGCAAAGGCTAGATTTTTAAGCAAAGAGTTTGAAACAATCAACGAAATAGCCAGCAAAATCGCCGAGCAAACAGGCGTAAATTTTAAGAAAAAAGCTATTTTTTATAGCTCTGATATCTGCTCAAAAACCGTAAATTTAATGAAAGAAAACGGCTACAAACATGACTCTATGTGACGTAGGCAATACTAACGCCACCTTTTTTGAAAACGGTAAAATCACCAAAATCAGGATTGAAAATTTTAAATATTTTAGAGGCGATGAGAAGATTTATTTTATCAGCGTAAACGACGAAGTAACCAAAAGGTTGCAAAATTCGCCCAGATTCGTAAATTTGGAGCCCTATTTTGAACTAGATACTATCTATAAAGGCCTTGGTATCGACCGCGTGGCTAGCTGTTATGCCGTAAAAAACGGTCTTATTGTCGACGCCGGTAGTGCGATAACTATGGACGTTATGATGGACTCTATGCATCTTGGCGGCACGATAATGCCCGGTATCTCGCACCTTTTAAAAGCTTGCGAAACTATTTCGTCCAGACTTAAAATCTCGTTAAATTCGCAAATCGACCTCGATGCACTCCCGCAAAAAACGACCGACGCGGTGAGCTACGGCATCATAAAGCCAATCCTGCTTCTTATCGAAAGTATGGCAAACGGCTCGAAAATCTACTTCACGGGCGGCGACGGCGAGTTTTTATCGCGATTTTTTACCGACAGCATCTACGACCGCATGCTCGTTTTTCGAGGGATGCAAAAATTAATCGAACAAAAAAAGGACATTTTATGCTAACGGTTGCTTTGCCAAAAGGCCGCATCGCCGACGAAACTCTCGCGATTTTTAGGAAAATTTTTCAAAGTTCGTTTGAGTTTGAAAACAGAAAACTATTGATGAGCGAGGGTGATTTTAAATTTCTAATGGTTCGCAACCAAGACATCCCGACCTATGTCGTAAACGGCGCTGCAGATATCGGCGTGGTGGGTCTTGACGTACTTGAGGAGCACCGTCCTGACG
>CAURMS010000052.1:0-7553 GCA_963526085.1 uncultured Campylobacter sp.
CTTCGAGCTTGGTGTTGCGATAAAGCTCAAATTTAGCCTTGTTGTTTATCGCTTGTTTTGAGGCTTCTTTATCACCCTTTTCGTATGCGGCGGACGCGGCGTCAAGGGCTGATTTTATATCATTATAAACGACTTGCCAGTGTGGCTCAATGTTTGTGCTCGCTGTTTGCGTGGTGGCTGGCGCATTCGCGTCGGTAGCGGTATTTGCGGCAGTGTCAGCATTTTTTGGGTCGGAGTATTCGGCTACAAGCTTGTGTCCTGAATTTATGATAGGCAAGACCTCGTCCATCTCTTTTGAGAGATTATCCATAATCGCTTGTATCTCTTCGACTGGCTTTTTGGCGACGATGGCTTTTCTTATATCGCCAAATTGCTTCTCCATCGCATAGGCTTTTTTCTGTCCTAAATTTATCCTTATGCCAGCTTCTATATTTTCAAAATGCCCAAAATACGCATTTTGAACGTTTGTCTTGGCTTCATCTATCTTGCCGTCCTTGTACTGCTGCATGATACTTACGAACGAATCTTTTATGCTCTGTATCTCAGGGCCGTAGTCGGTATCGGCTGCATTTAGCATAAAAGGGATAAACAAAGCAAGTATAAATTTCAAAAATTTGCTCATAAAAACTCCGATAAAATATGTTTTAATCCATTATTTTACCATTACAAAACTTTAGCTAAAATAAAAACTGCTATCAAGTATCAATCTTATCAACAAGCTATTTTTTTTGATTATCAGATTGATCCGACTTTGAAATTTGAGTAAATTTAAGAGGTAAAATTTGAAAGAAAATTCGGGAGCGAGCTGCCCCCGAAATTGAGTTAGATAGTAGTACCCGCTTGTCTTAGCATAACGCGCTTGCGGTATACGTTTGACACGTCTGCGGCATCGCCTACTAGTAGCGCGTTGGTGGCGCAAACGGCGGCACACATAGGGACTTTGCCTTCAGAGATTCGGTTTTGACCGTACATATGAAGCTCCTCGTGAGAGTTCGTCTCCTCAGGGCCTCCGGCGCACATGGTGCACTTATCCATAGCGCCTTTTATACCAAACGCTCCGTCTCTAGGGAACTGCGGCGCACCGAACGGACATGCGTATAGGCAGTATCCGCAGCCGATGCATTTGTTTTTATCGTGAAGCACGATACCGTCGGCTCTGATGTAAAAACAATCCACCGGACACACCTGCTCACAAGGAGCGTCGGTGCAGTGTTGGCAGGCTATCGTAGTCGATACTTCCTTGCCCTCTATACCGTCGTTTAGCGTGATAACCTTGCGGCGGTAGAGCCCTACCGGGAGCTCGTGAGCCGAAGAGCAAGCGACCTGGCATCCAAAGCAGCTGATACATCTGTTTGTATCTACGAAAAATTTCATTCTTGCCATCTCTTACTCCTTAGACTCTATTTTCGCCGTATTCGTGGAAGAAGGTGTTAAAGCCCTCTCCGTCGGCTTTTTCTATCCTGCAAAGTCCGGCGTTAAATTCCGAAATTTGAGTAACAGGGTCAAAGCCGTAGTTTGTTACGGTATTAAAGCTCTCGCCGATCGTATAAGGCTTAGTACCCTCAGGATAGCGGTCTTCTAAGCTCACGCCTTGCATAACGCCAGCAAAGTTATACGGCATACAAATTCTATCCGGCGTAACCATCTGAGTATGATAGCAGCGAACCTTGATCTTAGTGCCTTGCGGAGAGTGGATCCACATCATATCGCGATCTTGGATACCGTATTTTAGGGCAAGCTCAGGGTGGACGTTAGCAAACATCTCAGGCGTGATCGCCGCTAGATACTTACTCGTTCGCTCTATCATACCAGCACCGCTTAGGTTTACTAGGCGCAATGTGCTAAATACGATAGGGAATTCCTTACTCCAGTCTTTTGCTTGCTGCTCGGATTTATATTTCGTCTCGACGCGGAAGTTTCTAGCCTGATCGTCGAAAGTCGGGTATTTTTGTACCAAATCCCAGCGTGGAGAGTGGATAGGCTCGCGGTGTTTAGGGATCGGATCTAAGAATTCCCAAACGATCATTCTAGCCCTTGCGTTACCAAACGGCACTACGCCTTTTTCACGGCATTTTTCTAAGATAAGTCCGCTGTGATCCGTACTCCAAGTAGCCCCCATAAGTCTTTTTTCTTCTTCGGTTAAGGTTATGCCTAGGACTTTTTCGATATTTTCTTTGGTAATTTGCGGATAGCCGCCTTTTACGTCCGATCCTACCAAAGTCGTATCCTCGCTAGCTAGCTGACTAACGCCGTTATGCTCTAAGCCGAAACGATTTCTAAATCCGCAACCGCCCTCTGCGTAAGGCTTACTCATATCATAAAGTATCGGCGTACCAGGGTGTTTTTCGTCCCATGCCGGCCAAGGCTTACCGTAGTATTCGCCTTTTACGTCGCCGCCGATACCCATTAGCGTATCAGGGTCGAAATTTTGCCAGTTAGCCTGATGTCTTCTAAACATCTCGGCCGTTCTACCAGTGCAGCCGATAGATTTACCCATGCGAGCTATCTCATTTGTAGCGTCGTCAGGCCATACGAAGTCGTCTTTAACTTGTTTTGGCTCGTGATTAACGGTCGCCATCTTCATGCCTTTTACGTATTCGTCATAAAAGCCGAATTTTTTAGCGAATAAGAACATAACGTCTTGGTCAGCCTTGCTCTCGTAAAGTGGCTCAACGACTTTTGTTCTCCACTGACCAGAGCGGTTAGTCGAGCTGATGTGGCCTTCATTTTCAAACGCAGTAGCCACTGGAAGCACGTAAATTCCGTCTTTTCTATCTGAAAGGATAGCAACCTCGTTTACGAATGGCTCCGCAACTACTAGCATATCTAGCTTGTCGACGGCTTGCTGAATTTTTGTAAGGTGAGCCATAGAGGTGATACCAGTTCCTTGAACCCAAAGAACGCGAAGTTTACCGCTAGTGAAAGTCTTTTCCTCTTTTAGAACGCCTTGCCACCATTTTGATAGCGACCAGCCTTTTTCGTTTCTCCAGTTTCTATCTTCCGGATTTTGCGGATCGTGATAAAAATACTCTTCAAATACGGTATTTTTTACCGGAGCGCCACCTTGTTTCGGCTCTTTGGTAGAAACCGCAAATCGTTTGATAAACTCGTCGTAATCAACGCCCCAACCTTTGCAGTAGTATTTCCAAGAAGCATCGCTTAGTCCGTAATACATCGGCAAGCTATCAGAAAGGTTACACATATCGGTAGAGCCCTGAACGTTATCGTGACCGCGGATGATATTACAGCCGCCGCCAGGTTTACCCATATTGCCTAGGATTAGTTGAAGGATAGGTAAAATTCTGGTATTTGATGTTCCTACCGAGTGCTGAGTGATACCTAGAGCCCAGATAACCGTTCCCGGTTTCGTATGCGCCATTATATTAGCAGCCTCTACGAGTCTATCTACCGGTACGCCTGTAACGTCCGAAGTAAGCTCAGGAGTCCAGTGTTCGGCCTCTTTTCTAACCTCTTCGATACCATAGGTTCTGTTTTCTAAAAATTCTTTATCTTCCCAGCCGTTTTTAAGGATAATGTGAATAAGTCCATAAATAAGAGCCACGTCCGTTCCTGAACGCTGACGCAAGTAAAGATCCGCGTGCGCAGCCGTTTTGGTAAAATTCGGATCCGCTACGATTAATTTTGCGTTGTTTCTATCTTTGGCTTGCAACATATGCTTCATGCCGCCGACGGGATTTGCTACAGCCGAATTCGCACCGATACAAAAGATCGCTTTTGAATTTGCCGTCATATCTCCGAAGTGATTCGTCATCGCGCCATAACCCCAAGTATTCGCCACACCGGCGACTGTTGCGCTATGTCAAATGCGTGCTACGTGATCGTTGCTGTTTGTACCCCAAAACGCCGCAAATTTGCGGAAATAGTAAGCCTGCTCGTTGTTAAATTTAGCCGAACCCAAGAAAACTACGCTATCAGGACCGTCTTCTTTACGGATTTGTAGCATCTTATCGCCGATTTCGTTTACGGCTTGTTCCCAGCTGATGCGCTCCCATTTTCCGTTTACTTTTTTCATCGGAAATTTGATGCGTTGTTTTGATTTCGTAAGGTCGATCTGATCGATTCCCTTAGAGCAGTGCGAACCTTGAGATATCGGATGGAACATAGCCATATCTTGGCGCACCCATACTCCGTCTTTTACCTCGGCTTCTATACCGCAGCCCGCCGAACAAATAGAACAAATCGTTCTAACTTTTTTTGAACCTTCGTAAGGATTTTTTATCTCCTCGTTGGTTGCCTTTCTAAACGTCTCGTTTTCGCCAAATGCCATCGTGCTACCGGCACCAAGAGCGGCAAGCTTTAAAAACGAGCGTCTTCCTATGCGTGAATCACTCATGGTTTTCTCCCTTAGTAAGCGATCTTATAGTAGTATTCCCACTCTTTGCTTTTTTTGTAAAGCACCTCTTTTTTGCTCGACTTGCCGACAACTACGCCGTTGTCGTCAGGAGCAAGCTCGTCGCTAGTCGGTTTTGCGATAGCTGCGGTGGCCAATACAGTCCCGCCTACCGCACCGACCTTCAGAGATTTTTTGAGAAAATCTCGTCTTGATCCTTGCATGTTTTCTCCTTATTAATCTCAAATTTGAAATTTTGAGACGTTTTTAGAAAGATATTGTTCAAATTTTGCATATTTCCTAGGCGTAGTGCGCCTTACAGGCGCGTATTTTAGGGCACTTGCATATTTTAAAATATCACTGTGCAAATTTAGCATATTTTGAGAATAAATGAAGTAAAAATATTAGATTAATTATGAAACTTAATAAATAGTTAAGGAAACCTAAAATTTAGCTTAAATTTCAATACTACATATCAAGTTAAAAATATATATTTTATGTAAATTTGGGGGTTTGAGCCAAATTTATCAAATTTAGCTCAAATTTGCGTTAGATGTTATTTTTGAAGGTCGCTTAAATTTACTATGAAAGGCACTGAGCGAACGCCGGCGGCAGAGTATTTTTGTCTTAAATTATCCATCGCTTTAACGTCCGCATCGCTAACGGCGCCGTCTGCCACCTTATAGTCGTCCGCAAAATATTTTCGTAAAATTTTGATCTTGTCGCTATCGGTTTTTGCGCTTGCTGCGTCTTTATATATCAAAAAGCTCTTTTGCAAAGACGAAACGTCGTGAACAGGAGTTAAGATTAGCTTTACGTTGCTCTCTTTTAGCGTCGCTTCGATCTTTTCAAGCTCTAGGCGGCAGTATGGGCACTCAGGATCTGAAAACATCACGATAGTCGGCTTTTTAGAGTCGTTTCCTAGAGTGATGATGTTTTCTTTTTGCTCGCTTTTATATACTTTTGAGATGTTTTTCGCCGCTATTTCCTTTTTTATCTCTTGCATGTAGGCTTTTTGCGCCTTTAAGTCGATGATATCCGGGAAAAGCAAGTCGCCTTTAGTAAAGATAACCTCGTCTTGGCTGACTTGACCGTTACTCAAATTTACCACGACCGCTTCGATGCCGTCTACTACAGGCTTGCGCTCAGTTACATTTACTTTCACGCCCTCGCCGATCATCTGCGAATAAAACCCGACTACTTGCTCGTTTGACGCAGCAAACATCGCAGAGGCCGCCATTAGCGACAAAACTATTTTTTTCATTTCATTCCTTTTTAAAAATTTGCGCGGATTATATTAGCTTTTTATAAATAGATAAAAAATCACGCTTTTAAAACTCTATCAGTGCCGTTTTTTACGATATTAGGATCCATATCAAGCTGCTCTAGATATGCGATTACGTATTTTCGGCTCAGATTTAACGCCTCTTTCGCGTTCGTCACGTTTACGAACCCTTGCGCGGCAATGATAGCTTTTAGCTTCGCAAGCGCCTCGTTTAGGGCTTTTGACGTTACGAAAAGATTATGCGCGAGCCTCACCACGCGGCCGATGCCCGTTAGCTTTTTTAGCGCGTTATCGCCGCTAACGCGGTCGATCTCAAGCTCGTCGTAGATGTTATAAGGCGCCAGGGGAGCTAAATTTCCGCTTTGCAAAATCTCGTAAATTTTCTCCTCGAGCCTGATTTTTAGCTTGCTCATATCCACGCCGGTTTTGGTGTAGACGCCGTCGTTTTTAGCGATCATGCCCGCGCTTTCTAGCTCGTCAAGCGCCTTTTGAGCGATATTTTCGCTAGCCCACGAGAGCTTTAGGCTGATACTCGTAGCCGAAAATACCGCAAATTCGTTCTTTTCTATCATAAATTTTACCGCGCTTTTTATCCTATCGACCGCGCTTAGATCGTAGATGTTTAGCGCCTTTTCATCGACGAATACATTTGGCGTTTGTTTTGCGATAGCTACGGCTTCCTCGTGATTTAGCCCGAAACGCTGATAGGCCGAGATGATACCAAAACCGTTTTTATGCGTATCTTTTAGCATCGCAAAGGCGCTTACAAAGTCCTTTTTGAGCAGCGAGTTTAAAAACGAAATTTTGCTTGATTTTTTCATCGGCTCGCTCACGGCGTTTAGCACTCTGCCGCCGCCTATGACGCGACCGTTTGCGATGAGTACGAACGGCTCGTCAAATTTTAAAAACATATCCCTTTCAAATTTAAATGTCGCAAATATCCCGCCCTCTTTTTCGCTAAGAACGAGCGCTTTTGCGGGCGCGGCCTTTGCACCGACGCAAAACGTCACGCTCTGCCCGTGCGTTAGCTCTCGAGCAAAAACTATCGCGTCTATCTCGCGAAATCCTCTAAAAAAGCCCTTTTTACTAAGCAGCTGGCCTTTTTTTAGATCGTTTAGCTCGGTCCCCGTCAAATTTAGCGCCACGCGGCTGCTAACTCCCGCGCGGTCGACGAAGGTATCGTGGCTTTGCACGCTTCGCACCTGCACCTCTTTGCCCGCGTCGTAGTTAAAGAGCTTCTCGTTTTTCGTCACGCTGCCCTCTATTACGGTGCCCGTGACTACGTTTCCGATACCTTTTAGGCTAAAAACGCGGTCGATGTAATACCTAAAAACGCCATCTTGCTCGCGGTTAGCCGCCTTTAGCGTAAAAAGATAATTTCGCAGTTCGTCGATACTCGCGCTATCTTTGATACTAACCGGGAAAATCTCTAAAATTTGCAGATTTTTATACTTTTGCGCAGCGGCGTAAATTTCGCTCTTTCGCTGCTCGATTAGCTCCGCGCTAGCCAGGTCGCATTTAGTTAGCGCGACGATGAGAGAGCGAACTCCAAGGATATTTAAAACCTCCAAATGCTCCAAAGACTGCGGCATAAGCCCGTCGTTTGCCGCTACGACGAAGAGGCACGCGTCAAATCCGTACGCGCCGCTGATCATCGTTTTGATCAAATTTTCATGCCCAGGCACGTCAATAAATGCGATATTTTCGCCGTTTTTGATCAAATTTGAAAAGCTAAGATCGATAGTGATCCCTCGCTTTTGCTCCTCCTCGAGTCTGTCGCCCTCAAAGCCGTTTAGCTCCTTTATCAGCGCCGTTTTGCCGTGGTCGATGTGCCCGGCCGTTCCTATTATTAAGCTCATTTTTCATCCGTTTCGTTGATTTTTTCTATCAAATTTTGTACGTCCGCGTCTAGTACGC
>CAURMS010000053.1:0-7507 GCA_963526085.1 uncultured Campylobacter sp.
GTATCAGAGTGGATTTTGTAGTCCTTTGGGATACCTGCGGCTTCGTTAAATTCGGACGTAAAATATCCATCCTCATCGACTTTATAGCCTAAAACTTCGTTAAAACTAGGAACGGGGGAGGTAGAGCTTGAGATTTCGCTTTTATTCGTATTTTGGATTTTTGCGTCATGCTTGATATTTACATGAAAATTTCTAGCAAAATTTGAAAATCCGCCGATACCGCTTAACATCATAAATCCTTTTGAAATTTCGTTTTAAGCTATATCGGCAAATTTGAGGAAAAGTTTAGAGCAAAGATAATAAAGACTATCAAATTTGGCTCTAAAAAAAGAGCCGATTTTAAATAAAAACCTAGCCAAAGTATCGCTAGATAAATTTGAACGCTACTTCGCCAGATCGCACTTGGCGCCGCGAGTTATCATCAAGGACTGATCGTAGAAAAGTATAAGCACCACCGAAACGCCCACGCCTAGAGCTAGCGAGACCGTCGTGGTCGTGATCGCATTATCGAAAAATATAATTAGGTATTCGTTTTTCTTAGCGATATCAGGCTCGTTTAGAAACGAAAACAGCGCCAAGATGCCCTTATACGCGTAAACTCCGGGCACCATCGGCAAAAGCGCGGGAAACGCGATGATCTCAGCCGGCACCTTGAGCCGTTTGGCAAAGAGCATGCCTAAAATCCCGCTTAAAAATGAAACTATAAGGGTGGATACGCTGATGTTAAAAAATCCCATCTGCATGATCCAAAAGCGGCTAGCGTGCGCAAACGCGGCAAGCAGCGCGCAAAAGGCGAGAGCTCTTTTTGGCGGCGAGCTAGCATAGGCAAAGCCAAGCCCTGCTACCGCCGCAAAAGCGCCGTCTATGAGCGTCGCAGTCAAAAGCTCAAACATGTAAAATCTCCGCGCTACTAAGCGAGAGCGTGATATAGACGCCCACTGCGATGCAAAGTATCAAGATGCCCGTACTCACGGCCCTGCTGATGCCTACAAGCGTGTTGTCGTTTATGATATCAAAGACCGAGTTTATGAGAAAAACGCCCGGCATCAAAAAGAGTATCGACGAGCCGATCGCCACGTCGCTAGTGTGCGTAAAGCCGTAAAATACGCCAAGATAGGCGATAAACGAGACTACAAACGAGGTCAAAACGTACTGGATTTTTAGATTTACGCCCATTTTAGCAAGCGCAAATTTGAGGCTATAGCCCACGAGCGTCGCGAAAAATACGCAAGCTACCGAGCCCATATCGCCACCAAAAAGCTTGCAAAACGCCGCATTTGCAAAGCTAATCAAGACAAGCGAGCTGGCAAATTTATTTGCCCCGATGCGCATGACGCCATCAAACTGCTCTTTGGCTTCATCAAGGCTCAAATTTTCATCCAATATCCGCCAGCTAAGCGACGAAAGCTCGGAAATACGGTTAAAGCTCACCTGCCCTATCGGGATCTTTTTCACGTAGGTTCGGCGCAGGGAGTTGTCGGCCGAGTCCATGACGCTAATGGTAAAATATTTCACAAAAATCGTCACGCTAACGTCGTAGCCGTAACGCCTAGCCACGCGGTCCACGCACTTTTCGACGCGCGCGGTGTAGGTGCCCGCGCTCACCATCTCCGCCGTGTAGTCAGAGAGAAAATCGGTTAAAATTTGGATATCTGGCTTCGCGCTCATTTTTCAGCGGTTTTAAATTTGATAAAAAACAAAGCGAGCTGTGCAAACAACATCAGCTTCATCGTCCACTCGCTAGCCGCGTGCATCTGCGCAAACTCCGTCGTCTGCGTCGCCGCCTCGCCCGCCGTCTGCGCGTCCATGATGTAAGGTGTGAAGTAAAACACAAACGAGAGCGCGAGGGCTAAATTTATCGCGCAGAGCATATTCGCGCTAAATTTGACGGCAAATTTGACGCTAGATCTAAACGAGGCAAGCTCGTAAAGCGCGGCTATAACGCTAACGGCTAGCAAAGCGTAGTTAAATTTGACAAATATCGTGGCCATCAGTTTGCCGCTTTGAAACTGCGTGAGTACGCCCTCGCCAAGAATACTCTGCGGATAAAAAATCGTGGGCGCAACCAGAACGCCCAGAGCCAGCTCCGTGCCGATGAGCGCGCCAAGAAGCAAAAAATAAACGCTTTTCATAATTTTCCTTTTTTTGATTTACAGCACGCATTTTAGGGTTATAGCATTTAAAATTCGCTAAATTTGAGCAAGAAGGGCGGAAATTTGCGAGTGCTAAATTTGACGCGAGCTGGGGCAAATTTAGTTTACCAGCAAAAGCCTAAACCGCGCGCAAATTTAGAAATTTGCAAATATATTTCGTGCGACAAATCCGCGGTCAAACCCCGCTAAATCCTTGTAAAACTCCGCCTCGAACCCGTTAAATTTAAGTGCGTTTTGCATGCTTTCTCGCTGATCGTAGCCCATCTCGCAGGCTAGGTATTTTACGCCGCGATTTCGCGCAAGAAGCACTATATTTTTTAAGATCTCGTCGCCAGCCGCGCCGCCAAATAGCGCCTCGTGCGGCTCATTTAGTACGAATTTATCAAGCTCGTAGTCCCGCGCGATATAAGGCGGATTTGAAACGAGCAGGTCAAATCGACCGCAAATTTGATCCAGATACGCGCATTTAACAAACTCTATTTTGTCCTCTACGCCAAATTTTGCCGCGTTCTGCCTAGCTAAATTTAACGCCTCGTCGCTGATATCTGAGGCTATGATTTTAGCATTTGAGTTTAGTGCGAGGCAGATGCTGATTATCCCGCTTCCAGTGCCTATCTCGGCAACTAGCGGCAGGCTCTTTCTCGCGGTCAAATTTGATAAAATCTCAAGCGATTTTTCGACTAAAATTTCAGTCTCGGGGCGCGGGATTAAGACACCCTTTTTTACGTTAAAGCTAAGTCCATAAAAGCCCGCCTCGCCCGTTATATACTCTAGCGGCTCGTGATTTGCGAAGCGTTTTGCCAGCGCGAAATATCCGTCCGCATCATCAAGCTCGCGGGTTAAATTTAAAAATATCCATTCGATTTTTACGCCAAGATGCCGCATCAAAAGCGCCTTGGCTACGCGCGCGGGATTTGCACCGCTTATCTCGCACGCTGGAGCTATCTGCGAGGCGGCGGCTTTTAGCGCGTCATTTACCGTCATTTTCCAGCTCGTTTATACGCTCAAAGAGGCTTGGGTGTGAGTGATAGAAAAAGGCGTAGAGCGGATGAGCCTTTGGAAATGCCTTGTTTTCGGAGCCAAGTTTTTTTAGCGCGCTTATCATGTCGGCTTTGTTTGAGATTTCGCCAGCGAATTTATCTGCGCCAAATTCGTTCGCGCGGCTAAAATACGAGCTAATAGGCGAAAATAAAAACCCAAAAATCGGCGAGAAAAGCAGTAAAAATACGATCACTCCGCCGCCTGCCGAGCTGAGCCCCAGCGCGTCGTAAGCCTCGTCAGGGATGTTGCTAAATATAAAAAACATCGCAAAAAGCATAACCGCGCTTAGGGCGATCATTTTTAGGATATCTTTGTGCTTAAAGTGCCCAAGTTCATGGCCCAAAACAGCGATTATCTCCTCTAAACTTAGTTTTTTAACGAGCGTATCAAAAAGCACGACGCGTTTAGTCGCGCCAAGGCCGCCAAAATAGGCGTTTAGACGGTTATCCCGCTTACTGGCGTCTATCGTAAAAACGCCGCTACTTTTAAAGCCGCACTGCGTCAAAAGCCCTTCTATACGGCTTTTTAACTCGCCGTCCTCTAGCGGCTGCATCTTGTTAAAGATAGGCGCGATGAGCGTCGGGTAGATGAGATTTATAACGAGCGCGACCGCGAAGCTCAGCAAAAACGCCCAAAACCACCAAAAATTGCCCAAAAATCCAATACAAAGCAGCACCAGCCACACAAACAGCGTGCCAAACACCAACGTTAGTGCAAGCGTTTTAGCTAGATCAAGCACAAAAATTTTAGGCGTTACGTTTGAAAAGCCGAGTTTTTTATCTTTGATGAAGGTTTCGTAAATATTTAGCGGCAGCTCCAGCAGCGACGAGATGATCATAAAACTCATCACAAAGATGATATGATCTCGCAGTTCTCCCGTTTTATAGGCGCTCTCATACAGCTCGCCAAGCCCCCAGCACGCCCACATCACAAATATCGTGGCGTGATAAAACAGGCTCGCTATCTCAAATTTTTGATTCGTTATCGCTGCCGCGGCGGCTGATTCGTACTCGCCCTGCCCTAGCACGACGGCGGACCTTTTCGCCTCTGCGCGGATGAAGCTTATCTGCAAAATCGCCAAAATCGCCTTTGCGGCAACGTAAAAAAAGTAAATACCGAGTAAAAAATAAAACATATTTTTCCTTAAATTTTATAAAGGCTAAAGCAGCCGTAGTCGGTGCGTACGGCCAAAAATTCCTCGCCATTTATGTGCTCAAATTTAGCCTCGCAGCGCTTCACGACGTGCGAGAGCTCAAAGCTAAGCTGCAAATTTCCGCTTTTTAGGTCGATGACGCGGGCTTTATCGTAGCTGATTAGCGCAAGCCGCGAACCGTCCGCGCTAACGCAAAGCTCGTCTGCCTCGGCGCATTCGCCCTGCAACCACGCTGGCTTTAACTGCTCGCCGCTTGCGGTATCGAGGCAAACTAGCTTGCCCGTGTAGCGCTCCTTGCCTAACACCGAGCCGTCCGCTAAAAAGCAAATTTTATCAAAAACCCCGAAGTCGCCCTTTATTTCGTTTAAAATTTCGCCGTTTAGCGTGCTTAAAATTTTAATCTCGTTTTGCTTGCAGCAAAGCGCTAGCCGCGTGCCGTCAGCGTCGAGCGCGGCGCAAAGGATCGGCGTGTAGCTTTTCATTTCGGATTTGTATTCGGCCAGAGACGAAATCTCGCCGCCGCGAAAAGTAAAAATTTGACCAAACATCGCAAACGCCGCCGTATCTTTCACAGTGCAAACGAAACTCGTAAATTCTTTGCTATTTTTAAAGCTTATATCTTTAGAAAGATCGCTAAATTTGCCGCTCGCGGGATCAAATTTAAAGATAAAGTGATCCAGATCCAAAAGCAAAATCTCGCCCGCGCGCTCTGCTTGCCATGCAAGCGGCTTTGGCAAGAGGGTCTGCTGCTTTACGGCGCCGCTCGCATCCAGCCTGATGAGAAAATCATCCAGCGCGCCGCCCTCTTTGTAGCCGCCGCATTTATAGACGAAAAGCTCACCCTCCGCGCCCGCAAACGCTAGCGCACCCGTGTATCCGCCGCCGATATAGACGTGCAAACTTGCCTCGCCCGCTTTGGCGTCGCTGTTTTGCAGGACGTAGCCCTTCTTTAGGCTCTCCCACTCCTTTTTCACGCAGGCTTTTTGCGCTTCGTCTATGCTGGCAAACTCCTTTTGCGTCTGCCTACTTTTGCCGTTTTTGATGCTCTCGCTGAGTAAAATTTGACCCTGCACGCGCAAATTTAGGCGATCGCCGTTAGCTAAATTTACGAGATGCACCATCAAATTTACTTTAAAAAATTATCGTAAAACGAGCTGATAAAAAGCACCAAAATGATAAACGGCACGACGAATTTGATATACCAAAACCAGATATTTACTAGTTTTGCGTATTTTTCGCTGCCCTGCATTATCTCGCGTTTGGCTTCGTCTTTTAGCACCCAGCCGACAAATATCGCGCACCCTAGCGAAGTAAGCACGAAAAATATCGTAGCGCTGATAGCATCGTATGCGTCAAAGATATTTTTGCCAAAAATTTTAACATCCGCAAGCAGGTTTGTAGCCATCAAGGACGGTAAATTTCCAAAGATAAATATCGTGCCTAGAACAAGCAAAATCGCGCTTTTGCGCTTGATTTTAAATTTTTCCTGAAGCGTCGTGATGATAACCTCGTAAATCGGCAGCGAGGTCGTGAGCGCGGCGATCATCAGTAGCGCAAAAAACGCCACCGCGAAAAATCCGCCAAAAGGCATATGCGAAAAAACGATCGGCAAGCTCTTAAACACGAGGCTTGGGCCGCTATCTGGCGATACGCCGTAGCTAAAGAGCGACGGAAATATCATAAAGCCCGCAAGCACGGCAATGAGCGTGTTTAAAATGCCCGTAATGATCGAGATTTTAACCAGCCCTTCGTCCTTTTTAACAAAGCTTGAAAGCGTGATCATCACGCCAAAACCAAGCGAAAGCGCGAAAAATACCTGCCCCAAAACATCGACGAAAAGCTTGATGCTTATCTTTGAAAAATCTGGCGTGAGGTAAAATTTAATCCCCTGCGCCACGCCATCTAAGGTCAAGTTTTTTACGATCATCACGATCATCAGCACGAAAAGTAGCGGCATGAGATACTTCGCCGAGCGTTCTATGCCGCCGACCGCGCCCTGCACCAAGATCGCGTAATTTACGAGTACGAACACGAGCGTCGCAAAGCTAATAGCCAGCGGATCGCTAACGATATTTTGCTCGTAAAACGCGCTCGTAGCCTCAAAG
Source organism: uncultured Campylobacter sp. (assembly GCA_963526085.1). Classification (GTDB taxonomy): domain Bacteria; phylum Campylobacterota; class Campylobacteria; order Campylobacterales; family Campylobacteraceae; genus Campylobacter_A. The sequence goes on from CAURMS010000053.1 coordinate 6,453, forward strand.
CTAAGCACCTGCGAAAGATCAAGCATGCCAAATGCGATCTGCGCGATGTAGTTTAGCACCCAGCCGCCGATAACCATGTAGTATGCCATGATGCCAAATGCCCCAAGCAGCCCCATCCAGCCCACGATTTTCCACGCAGGATTTATATTTCTACCGCCGAATGCATCCACGGCATTGCATTTTAGGCGTCTGCCGATCGCGTTTTCAGCCAAAATCATCGGTATGCCGATCACGATCATAGCGATGCAAAACACGAGTACGTAGGCGCCGCCGCCGTTTTGCCCGACTAGATACGGGAAGCGCCAAGTCGCGCCAAAGCCCACGGTAGCGCCCGCAACCGCCAAAATATACGTTATTTTCGAACTCCAAGTCCTTCTATCCATCATAAACCCTTTAATAAAACGGGAAATTATATAAAAAAATTGATTAAAATTTGCTAGCGGCGGGCGATTTGGGCGCGTAACTTTTGTGACCGATGTAAAGTACCTAAACCCAAATGCGCGGATAAATTTGATATACGTCTGCCGATTTTAACTTAAACCGGCAGCGTCTCAAGCTCAAATTTGCAATAAATAGCCGCAAAAAGTCATCCGAAAAAACGCGTCCAAATTTGCAAATCCCAGAGCAAATTTACCTAACTATATGCAAAAACTGCATATGTTTGCGGTATTGCTCGATTACGTCGTTGATTATCGTTGCTTCGCTCCAGCCCAGGATATCGTAGTCCTGCCCGCCCTCTTTTAGATACACTTCTGCGCGGTAGTACAGGTCGTCTCCTTCGAGTTCTCTCGTATAGTCGGGGCTCTCGCTTTTAGTTAACTTTACCCCATAGTAAAAGTCCGTCTCCTCGCCTAACATTACGCGTAAATTTATAAAATTTTCCTGCTTTACCACCTCGGCGTTAAGGCCGTTTTTCTCAAATTCCGCCCTCAGCTCGTCTAGAGCTTTTGCCGCCGTTTCGTTTATAAATTTACGCCCGTCTTTTTTACTAGGTAGCGTAATGATCGCACTTAGACGCTCCTGCCAAGACTTTGACATTTCGCTAATAGGCATAT
>CAURMS010000054.1:0-7487 GCA_963526085.1 uncultured Campylobacter sp.
CAAGCATAGCACAATAGAAAAACCAAGATACAAATCGGAGCTATGAAGATTCCGTATAAAGTGCCCGCGCCGTTTAACTCGTCCTGAGAGCCTCCCATTGCTGAAGATACAAACAGTAAAACTGGAAATAGAATTAAGATCAGACTAGCTATATTTTCAAAAGTAAAAACCGCTAGGCTAGCGTCTTGATTTTTTACGAAAAAAATACTGTATTTTTTGACTGAGTCGAGCCTTAAAAAAAAAGCTGTTAAACCGACCGACAAAATCATAACGGCACAAAATAAATCGGTTTATGAAACATTGTCATTGATATATTCCTCAAACCGCGTAGAAATCAGCGGAATAAGCGATGAAAACGTCAAAATGATAAGTAAAAATGCCAAAAATAGCATCACCGCGCGCCTGATAAATCTATGTCTATCATACCGCCTTTTTAGGCCCTCGGGGATCGCAGCAAATTTCTCGTCCAACTCTTTCGTATCGGTTTGACTTTTTATATTCACGATTTGCTCCTTCAAGCGCTCAATTCTAGGAATTATAGCAAATACATCGAATTTAGTATGGCGATTCGTTCACCTTTATCCGATTTTTTTAAAATTTTAGCTATCATCGCGCTTTTATTAAGGAAAATTTTTGCATTTTAGTTACGTTTTTAAGCTCAGCATTCCCATTTTTATGGGCTATTTTCCCCTCGGCGTCGCCTTTGGGATACTGGCTAAAAGCATGGGTGTTAGCGCATTTATCGCCATAGCGCTCAGCACGCTAGCATACGGTGGCGCGGCGCAGTTTATGATGCTCTCGCTTTTTAGCGCTGGCACGGGGCTTTTAGAGGTTTTTATCGTTTCGTATCTGGTAAATTTACGCCATACTTTTTACGGACTCGCGCTTTTAAAAGAGTACAAAGATCTCAAATTTCGCCTTTTTAATATCGCAACTCTCACGGACGAAACTTTTGCGATATTTAAGGCGCTCAAAATCACGGACGCGGCGGAGCGTAGCTATGTTTTTACTCGGCTAAATTTGCTCTCGTGGCTCTACTGGGCGGCGGGAACGGCGGTCGGATGCCTAGCCGGCGGGCTGATAAAGGTCGATACGAGCGGGCTTGAGTTTAGCCTAACCGCACTTTTTATCGTGATCGTGATGGAGATATTTAAAAACGATAAAAATTATAAGGTGCTGGGCGCAGCGTGCTTGTTTGGAGTCGCCGGCGTAGCGCTCATGCCTGCTAAAGCGATGCTGGTAGGCTCGATGGCGCTTTGCTTTATTTTTATTTTAGTTTTTAAGGATAAGCTTTGATAAGCGTGAGTTCTAGCGAGTGGGCGATATTTACCGCCGTGTTGCTAAGCGCGTTTGCGACCTTTTTGACGCGCGCCGCGCCGTTTTACGTCATCAAAAACTATAAGCCTCTTCCGTGGCTAACGGCCGTGGAGCGACACATGGGACTGATGATAATGGTTATCTTAGTGTGCTACGGGCTAAAGGACGTCAAATTTGACGTTTATCCGTACGGACTAAACGAAGCGCTAGCCGTTTTTAGCGCGGTTTTGATTCATCTGAGATTTAAAAACGCCTTGCTGAGCATTGCTGCTTCGACGGCGATATACATGACGCTTATTAGAATTATTTAACTGAAAATAAAAATTAAGAATTAATAATAAATTTAAGTAATAAACGCTAAAATCCTCGTAACATTTCAACACAAGGAGCAAACATGCGTTTTGCAGTAAAGGCGGTGATTTTCATGCTTTTAGGAGCGACTTTGGCTTTTGCAAAGCCTACGATTTACATTTTAGCCACGGGCGGTACGATAGCTGGCAGCGGCTCTGGTGCTCTTGATACGAGCTATACCTCAGGAACCGTTACGGTCGATAAACTGATCGCTGCGGTACCTGATATCAACAAAATAGCAACGATAAAAGGCGAGCAAATTTCAAACATTGGCTCGCAGGAGATGAACAACGAAGTTTGGCTAAAGCTGGCAAACAGAGTAAACGAGCTGCTAACTAGCGGCAAGGCCGACGGCGTCGTCATCACGCACGGAACCGATACGATGGAGGAGACGGCGTATTTTCTAAATTTAGTCGTCAAAAGCGATAAACCTATCGTTATGGTCGGCGCAATGAGAAACAGCGGCTCGCTAAGCGCGGACGGCCCTCTAAATATCTTTAACGCCGTAAACGTAGCTATGAACAAAGAAGCAGTAGGCAAGGGCGTAATGGTCGTGATGAACGACGAGATCCACGCTGCTAGAGAGGTGACTAAAACCAGCACTACCGCTGTCGATACCTTTAAATCTCCAAACAGCGGCAAAATCGGCACCGTGTTTTACGGCAACGTCAAATTTTACATGAATCCTACGCGCAAGCATACCGTAAATTCGGCATTTGACATCACAAAGATCAAAGAGCTTCCAAGAGTAGATATCATCTACAGCCACTCAAACGACAACCCTGACTTTGTAAACGTAGCCGTGAAAAACGGAGCCAAAGGCATAATAAACGCCGGCATGGGTAACGGAAATCCATTCCCAAGTGCGCTTGAGGCTCTAGGCGAAGCGGTCAAAGCTGGCGTAGTAGTCGTGCGCGACTCACGCGTAGGTAGCGGTGAGACCACGCTAAACGGCGAAGTAGACGACGGTAAATACGGCTTTTTAGCTAGCGACAACCTAAATGCGCAAAAAGCTAGAGTGCTTTTGATGCTTGCGCTTACGCAGACTACAGATAAGGCAAAGATTCAGGAGCTTTTTCTGACTCACTAAAATTTGAGTTTGAGCGGATATCTCGTGAGCGCTTTTAAATGAGCTTTAATTTTTCTCAACCTGTAGCCCATATGGCTAGTCTCAATTGAAAAATTATGCGCAACATTTAAAATCATCTCACGATATATCCGCCTTATTTTATATCGAGGCAAGGTTGTTCAAAACGGGCAACTTGCCATCTCATTCGCAAAGCAAAATCCACCTCGCTTAGTTGCGATACTTTCGCTTTGTTTTCTATTGCGTCGTATTTGCTAAATTTGCGATCCGCCATCTCTTTCATAAATTTCATTTTTCGGCGGCTTTTGACTACGACGAATTTATCTTAAAATTTGCGTTTAAATTTACCGCACTAGGCGGCGGAAACCTGGCTAAAAGCGCGATTTTCAAGCGTAAATTTTAGCTATCGTTGGGTATAATCGATTATTTTAATTTAAGGAGCAAAAATGGGAATGAGCGCGCACTATTACGCCTATGCGCAGGGCGATATCGAGGCGATCAAAAACGGCGGCGGTGATGATGCCCAGGCGCTGGACGAATACGACCTGGATAAAATGTGGGACGCGACGCATAAAACACTAACGGGTAAAAATATGTTTGAAGCGATGAGCGCAGGCGAGATTTTCGCGACGCCAAACCCGCTTAGTTGGGCGATTTTCGGACGCGGCATGGCTGGCGAGGAGGGGAGCGAAGCCGTATCTTACGTGGACGCAGATGATGTGAAAGCCGTAGCTAAAGCGATGTCTGACACCGATATCGACGTGCTTTTGGCAAACATAGATTTTGCAGATTTCGGCGAGGCGGGCACATACCCCGAGATATGGGAGTACGAGAGTGAATTTGAGGATATTAAAGCCGAGCTAAAAGAGCGTTTTAGCGGGCTTTTGAGCTTTTATCAAAATGCCGCCGACAAAGGGCTTGGCGCGCTAATCGTAATAGCGTAAATTTACGGCAAATCCCTTTAGGCGCTGGGCTACGGCGGAGCCGCTTTTGGGATAATTTTAAACCCGCACAGATAAAGTCAAATTTGCGGGTTTAAATTTGTGCGCTTAAAGATAAGCTTGTTAAATTTACGCTCTGCACCTCAAAAACGCAAGCAAAATGCCGCGACTAAATCCGCTAAACTTACGCACCCGCGCATAACAAATCAAATTGCCACCTCGATCCAAAAACAAAAACGATGACTGAAGTAAAATTTACTAAATTTCCGCCGCCCGCCCGCCGTTTTTATTTTAAATTTATAAAATTTGATTTACTATTTCCTCAAAATTTAAGGCCCGCCATGAACTACCTGCTTTTTATCGTTACATTTTTTCCGATTAGCCTGATGCCCGGTATCAACATGACCTACGCGATGAGTATCGGCATGAGCCTGGGCTACGTGCGCGCGCTACCGATGATGGCGGGGCAGCTGGCATCTCTGGCCTTCGTAGGTATTTGCTGTATGCTGGGCGTTGGCGCAGTTTTGGCGCATTATAGCTTCGCGTTTAAGGTTTTAAACATCATCGCGGGGCTTTATCTACTATATCTTGGCGCTATGCTGTTTTTTAGCAAGGGGCAGCTTAGCATCACGAAGGTTACGCAGCTGCCGAGCAAAAAGCAGATGTTTTTAAACGGCAGTGTAGTCTGCATCTCAAATCCTAAGGCGTGGATTTTTCTCTCGGCTTTGTTGCCGACTTTTTTGGACGCGAACGATCCTTTTAGCTTGCCGCGCATACTTTCTATCACCGTTACGCTCGTTTTTGTTGAGTTTTGCTCGCTTAGCCTCTATGCGCTGGGCGGAGCGATACTAAAGAAATTTTTGCAAACTCATCTGCGCCTTTTGGAGATTTTTACGGCCGCCATCATCTGCGTCATCGGCATTTTGATGATGCTTCGCTAAATTTACCCGCCCATTTCTCCTTAAATTTGATAAAATAGGACAAAATTTATCGCCTTGCCCGTTAAATTCGGGGCAAATTTAAGGAAAGTAAATGTTTAAAATTTTAGTCGCCGAGGATGACGAAAATTTAAATAAAATCATCTGCCTAAAGCTAGCTCAGGAGGGCTTTTCGCCTCTTGCGGCTTTTGACGGAGGGCTGGCTTTGCAGCTACTAGAGAGCGAGCGCGCCGATCTTGTCGTCACCGATATCATGATGCCGGGGCTTAGCGGATATGAGCTAACCAAGCAAATCAAGCTGCTAGACGAGTCGCTACCGGTGCTGATGATAACGGCAAAAAGCGGCATGGAGGGCATGGAGAAGGGCTTTGTCACGGGGGCGGACGACTATATGAGCAAGCCTGTAAATTTAAAGGAGCTGATTTTACGCATAAACGCGCTTTTGCGCCGAGCCAAGATCGCTAGCGGCAAGCGGCTGAGGTTTAAAAACTCCGAGCTTGACTATACGGCCCTTAGCCTAAAAATCGGCGGCGAGGCTGTGGAACTCGCGCCAAAAGAGTTTTATCTACTATTTTTACTGCTCTCAAATCCTGGCAAAATTTTCACTCGTCTTGAAATCATGCAAGAAATCTGGGGCTACGACACGGATAGCGACGAGCGCGCGGTCGATACGCACGTAAAAAAACTACGCCGCAAGCTAGAAAATTGCACGGACTTTGAGATAGCTACGGTGCGTGGCATCGGCTATAAGGGCGAAATTTACGAGTGAGGGGCGGGGGAGATAAAGTGAAAATTTTAAAAGCTATTTTCGCGGCGGCATCGGCGGTTTGCTATCTAAACTCGGCCGTTTTACCAGAAAGCGACTGGAGCAAAAAGGATCTAAAAGGCGAGGTCAAAAGCATGACGGCTACGGAGTACGAATACTCTATAGAAGGCTCCGGCGCGCTAGAAAATACGCGCGTGAAGTGGACGGAGTTTAACGAAAACGGCTATATACTTCAAGAAACCGAGCATATAAACGGCGTGCCAAACAGCTCGGTTTTGTTTGAGTACGGCAAAGACGGGCTAATACGCAAAAGATATCAAGATAGCGCCGTTTATCTCTACGAATACGAATTTGACGGCGAAAATTTAGTCGCGACGGCCAAAGAGCAGCACGTGGAGGATAGATTTTACCCGCACACGGAGAAAACCACTTACGGCAAGGACGGCAAAATGATCGCTAGGACGGTGTATTCCGGCGGGACGCTAGTGATGGACGATAGCTACGTCTACGACGAAAAGGGCGTTTTAACGCGGATAGAAAATAATATGGAGCCGCGGCACGGCATAGAGATAAGCTTTGAGCGCAAGTCAAACGGCGAATACGAAAAAATCACGCAAGCCCCGGGCTCAAAATGGGTTTATTACTACGCCGCAAACGGCGACGAGATGGAGTATACGTCGGTAAATTACTTCGGCTCCGAGGCAAAAATCTGGCAAATTTTGCAGTTTAAAGACATAACGAGGGACGAGCGGGGAAATTTGACGCATAAAACCTCGGTCAAATTTAAGCCCGCGGACAAATACTACGAAAACGGCGACATAAAAGAGATCGGTTTATACAAAAAAACGGAAATAAAATATGAATACTACGCAAAATAAGAAAAAATACCTAATCAGTCTCAAAACCTACACCGCGGCGATGTTTATCTTCGTCTTTTGCGTGCTTTGCGTCGCGGCGTCGGCGGCGATCATAGCTTACGAGCGGATATTTGAGATGAAGCTTGGGATGTTTTGGGGCATTATCAGCTTTTGCGCGATCGTGATGGGCGCGGGCGGAGCGATATTTTACGCGGCTACGGCATACTTTTTGAGATATGTCGAGAACTTTAGGCTAGCGGCCGGCAAGATCGCTAGAGGCGACTTCGCCGTTAGGGTCGCGCGCAAAAACTGCAAGCGCGGCGCAGATAGCGAATACCTGCACGAGCTAGACGAGCTGGCGGCAAATATAAATTTGACCGCGGCGGCGCTGGAAAAAATGGACTACATGCAAAAAGACTTCGTCTCAAACGTCTCGCACGAGCTAAAAACGCCCCTAAGCGTCATAAGCGGCTACTGCGAGATCGCGCAGGACGAGACGGACGAGGCGCGCAGAAACGAGTATCTGGGCTTCATAAAAGAGCAAGCAAACTCGCTAAGCAGGCTGTGCGAGGACATGCTGCTACTATCGCGTTTAGATAGTCAAGCGGGCGTAAATTTAGACGAAAACGTGCGCGTAGACGAGCAGCTGCGAAAGGCTGCGGCGATGCTAATGCAAAAGTACGATGGGCGAGAGTTTGATCTGGATCTAGCTGCCGTAACTGTGCGAAGCAACGCCTCGATGCTAGCGCAAATTTGGCTAAATTTGATGGATAACGCGCTAAAGTATTCGGCCACGGACATCGGCGTGAGCTGCCGCGAAGAGGGCGGGCGGCTTATCGTGCGCATTAGCGACGAGGGGGCGGGTATCGAGGCAAAAAAGCTAGAAAAAATCTACGATAAATTTTATCAATGCGAGGAGTCGCACAAGGGTAAAGGTAGCGGCCTGGGGCTATCTATCGTGCGGCGCATTGTTCATCTTTTGGGCGGGGAGATAAGCTACGAAAGCGAGCCAGGACGCGGTACGACCGTGAGCGTAATGATCCCAAACGCGCGTAAAATTTGAGGTAAAATGCGGCTAAATTTGATTAAATTTGCGCTTTTTTGGCGGGCGAATTTGACTCTCAGGCTCGGCTGATTGCGCGGCAAATTTTACTTGCGGGCGCGAAATTTGACGGAATAAGCGTAAATTTTAAGCGAAATTTTAAAAAGTCATACAAAGGACACATTGAG
>CAURMS010000055.1:0-7457 GCA_963526085.1 uncultured Campylobacter sp.
CCTAAGTATCAAAACCAAGCTACTTATAAATTCGCTCGGAGACGCCGCTAGCATGGGCGCCTACCGCGAAAAGCTGGTTAAATTTTTAGACGAGCACGAGGATCAAATTTGCGAGGACTGCAAACGCAGAAAGCTAACAAATCCTATCCGCGTGCTAGACTGCAAGGTCGAGAGTTGCCAGAAAATTTACGAAAACGCGCCGCTGATAATCGGCAGCCTAAACGACGAATGCGCGAGCGAGTTTAAAAAGCTGCAAGAAATTTTAAGCGGCAACGGCGTGAAGTTTGAGATAGATCCAAAGCTCGTGCGCGGGCTTGATTATTACTGCAAAACGGCGTTTGAGTTCGTTTCAAACGAGATCGGCGCACAAAGCGCGGTCGCGGGCGGTGGACGCTACGACAGACTGGTCGAGTACCTAGGCGGCAAGGCTAGCTACGGCGTTGGCTTTGCGATGGGTATCGAGCGCATAATGGAAATCCTAGGCGGCCGCGAGAGCCAGAGCGAAAGAAGCGGCGTATATATCGGCGCGATGGATGCCGATGGGCTAGACGCGGTCTATAAAATAGCGATAAATTTAAGAAAAAACCTCCCGGTTCTCGTGAGCTACGAGCCTAAAAAATTGCAAAAGCACCTAAATGCCGCGGATAACGCAAATGTTAGGATTTGCCTTTGCGTTGGAGAGGACGAGCTAAAATCGGGTAAAATTTGGCTAAAAGATCTGAGCGAGAAGGCTGAAAAAACGATTGATTTGGCAGATCTGGAGAGTGAGCTTAAAAGGATTTTAAATGTATGATTACGGTTTAAATTTATGGGGAAATAATAACTTCATCGTCGAAAACGGTAAAATTTGCGTCAATACCGGCTCAAAACCCGCCATCATCGATATCGTAAAAAGCATCAGGAGCGAAGGCTACCGAGGCCCGCTTTTGCTGCGCTTCCCGCACCTCATACACAAGCAAATTTCGCAAATTTACAAAAGCTTCGAGAGCGCGAAAAACGAATTTGGCTACAAAGGTAGCTTTAACGCCGTCTATCCGCTAAAAGTAAACCAGTATCCGGGCTTTGTAAAAAATCTAGTCCGTCACGGCCAAAAGTACGGATACGGCCTGGAAGCGGGCTCAAAGGCCGAGCTACTGCTGGTAATGGCGTATAACAACGAAGGCGCGCCGATCACCGTAAACGGTTTTAAAGATAAAGAGATGATAAACATCGGCTTTATCGCGGCCGAGATGGGACACAACATCACGCTAACGATCGAGGGACTAAACGAGCTAGAGGCCATCATCGCGATCGCAAAAGAGCGTTTCGCGCCAAAGCCAAACATCGGCCTGCGCATAAGGCTACATAGCAGCGGATCTGGTATCTGGGCTAAAAGCGGCGGCATAAACTCCAAATTCGGCCTAACGGCAACCGAGCTAATCGAAGCGGTAAATTTGCTAAAAGAGGCGAATTTGCTCGATCGCTTTAATATGATCCACTTTCACATCGGTTCGCAAATCACCGAAATTCACCCGCTAAAAAAAGCTCTAATTGAAGCAGGAAACATCTACGCCGAGCTGCGTAAAATGGGCGCAAAAAACCTAAAAGCTATCAATTTAGGCGGCGGTCTAGCCATAGAGTACTCGCAGTTTAAGGAAAACTCAAGCCGAAACTATACCCTCAGCGAGTACGCCAACGACGTGGTCTATCTGCTAAAGACGATGGCGACGCAGCGAAACGAGGTGGAGCCCGATATCTTTATCGAGAGCGGGCGCTTCGTCTCGGCTTCGCACGCGGTGCTGGTCGCGCCAGTTTTGGAGCTCTTTAGCCAGGACTACACCGAGGAAAAGCTCGTACTAAAAAATAAAAACCCTCAGCTGATCACCGAGCTAAACGACCTGCTAAGCACGATAAAGCCGTCAAATGCGATAGAGTATCTGCACGATAGCATCGATCATATGGAGAGTATTTTGACGCTATTTGATCTAGGATACGTCGATCTGCAAGACCGCTCGAATGCTGAAATTTTAACCCACCTAATCATCAAAAAAGCGGCTAAAATCCTGGGCACCAAACAGCACAACGCCGAGCTTTTAAAGCTACAAGAAGAAGCTCAGGAGCGCTATCTCGTAAACTTCTCGTTATTTCAGTCGTTGCCTGATTTTTGGGGCTTAAAGCAAAATTTCCCTATCATGCCGCTTGACCGCCTAGACGTGCGCCCTACCCGCTCGGCGTCGCTGTGGGATATCACGTGCGATAGTGACGGCGAGATAGGCTTTGACGACGAGGAAAATCCTCTATTTTTACACGACGTGGACGTGGAAAAGGAAGAGTACTTTTTGGGATTTTTCCTAGTCGGAGCGTATCAAGAGGTGCTGGGTATGAAACACAATCTCTTTACCCACCCGACCGAAGCTACTATCGAGATAGACGCAGAGGGATTTAAGGTGTCCCACCTGCTGGAGAGCCAGTCTATCCTTGATATCATGGAGGATTTGGACTACGACATCTACGAGATACAGGACATCCTAAACGAGCGCATAGAAAAGTCAAAGCTCGTAACCGACTCGCAGCGCAAGCAAATTTTAGGCGAAATGTATCTGTTTTTAAACGATAACGGCTATCTAAAAACTATATCTTAAATTTACAAAAAAGGAGTAAAAATGCTATCAAAAAGAGTTCAGGTGCTAGGCGAGAGTCTAACTATCGAGATCAGCACCAAGGCAAAAGAGATGAAAGCCCGCGGCGAGGACGTGATCAGTTTTGGCGCGGGCGAACCGGACTTTGACACGCCCGAGATCATCAAAAACGAAGTAAAAGCCGCTCTGGATAAGGGCTGCGGCAAATACACAGCCGTCGCCGGCACGCCCGAAGTAAGAGAAGCGGTCGCCGCAAAGCTAAAGCGTGACAACGGCCTAAACTATGCGCCAAATCAAATCATCACCAACGTAGGCGCCAAGCACTCTCTTTTTAACGTATTTCAAGCGCTAATCGATCATGGCGACGAGGTCATCGTACCGAGCCCCTACTGGGTGAGCTACCCGGAGATGGTCAAATTTAGCGGCGGCAAGCCAGTTTTTATCGAAACTAGCGAAAAAACAGGCTTTAAAATCACGCCTGAGCAACTAAAGGCGGCGATCACTCCTAGAACTAAAATTCTAACGCTAAACAGTCCTTGCAACCCGACGGGCGCGATATATAGCCGCAAAGAGCTGGAGGCGCTGGGCGAAGTGCTAAAAGGCACGAAAATCATCGTGGCTAGCGACGAAATGTACGAAAAGCTAAACTACGAGGGCGAATTCGTCGCGACTGCGGCGGTGAGCGATGATATGTTTAACCGCACGATCACGATAAACGGCCTAAGCAAATGCGGCGCGATGCCGGGCTGGAGATTTGGCTACATGGCTAGCCCGTTTAAGGAGCTAAATGCTGCCGTAAACAAGCTACAAAGCCAAAGCACGAGCAACATAAACTCCCTAACGCAAGCCGGCGCCATCCCTGCGCTGCTGGGCAAGGCGGACGAAGATATCGCGTATATGAAGGGCGAGTTTAAAAAGCGTCGCGACCTAGGCGTTGAGATGATTAACGCTATACCGGGACTCAGTGTGCTTAAACCAGACGGCGCGTTTTATCTCTTCATAAACTGCTCGGCGGTAGAGCCTGATAGCATGAAATTTTGCAAAGAGCTGCTAGAAAAGGCGAAAGTTGCCGTAGTGCCGGGCGTTGGATTTGGTATGGACGGATACTTTAGGCTGTCTTTTGCGACCGATCTAGAGAGCATCAGAAAAGGTATCGCAAGGATCGGCGAGTTTGTAAAAAGCTATAAAAGATAATTAAATTTTAACTCAAATTTGACGCGGTAAATTTGCGGCGTCAAATTTCGGTTTTTGTAAATTTAACTTCTTTAGTCTTTTTTGATAACTCAAGCGTCAAATTTAAATCGCAGCTTTAATCCAAATACTCAAATTTCTGCTCCACATTCGCCATCACTTCGCAGTCGCAGTATCCGCCCTGCTCTTCGAGCCACGCAAGTACGCTCAAAACGTCTTTTACATCCGAATTTGAGAGAATTTGCTCGGTGAGTTTTAGGTCGTGCTCGCAGCCGTGCGCGTGAAGCTTGGCATCCAAAAGCTCAAAAAGCCGCATAAATTTATCTTCAGGCATAGGCAAATTTTGCCTAAATTCGGCCAGTTCTTTTTCTTTTATAGCTTTTAAAATTTCTTTTCTTTTGCTTTTTCTGTGGATTTTGCGTTCAAATTTACGCCTTTGATAGTCAAATTTGACGGCGATTATGAAAAGCCGTCAAATTTTAGTTTTTCTTAAAAAATCTCGCGATCTTGGCCTGTAGTTTGAAAAAATCGGCCAGCTCCATTATCGGATATGCGCCTGCGTATTTTTTACCGCCGGCGATATCTTTTGACACGCCGCCGCGCGCCGCTATCTGGGCAAAGTCGCCGACTTTTAAATGCCCCGCCGAGCCGCTTTGTCCGCCCATCACGACGTTGCGTCCTAGTTTGGTTGAGCCTGCGAGTCCTACCTGCGAGACCAGTATCGAGCCGTAGCCTATCTCGCAGTTGTGGCCGATTTGCACGAGGTTATCGATCTTGGCGTATGCTTTTACGACCGTGCTTTCAAACACGCCGCGGTCTATCGTCGTGCACGCGCCGATCTCGACGAAATCCTCCAAAACGACGTTGCCGTTGTGGTAAATTTTTACATGTTCGCCCGTTTTCGTGTGCGCGTAGCCAAATCCGTCGCTACCGATGACGGCGTTTGCGTTGATACGGCAGCCGTTGCCGATAACGGTATCGTTATAGATGACGACGTTTGGGTGGATGACGCAGTTTGCGCCGATTTTTACGTTGTCGCCGACGTAGGCGCCCGCCATCACGAGCGTGTTATCGCCGATAACTGCGTCAGAGCCCACGTAGACGTTTGGCATTATCTTTGCGCTTGGCGAAATTTGCGCCGGTTGCGGCTGGGAAGCTAGAAGCTCTTTTGCAAAATACTCGCTCAAAATAGCAAATGCAAGGTGTGGGTTTTCTACCACTACCGCCCTGCTTTGCGCGCCGACGAGCTCCTTTAAATTTGACGCGACTAAAATCGCGCCCGCCTTTGAGCCTTCGATAAATTTAGCGTTTTTTTCGCTGTCGCAGTAGCCTAGCTCGCTAGGCCCTGCGTTTGAGAGCGAATTTAGAGCCGTGATCTCTAGCTCCTCGCCGCTAAATTCTAGTCCTAAAATTTTATAAATTTCGCTTAGTTTCATCATAGATCCATTAGCACCGAGCCGCCGCGCACGACGTCTGTTGGGTTAAATTTTTTGATAGCTTTGAGGAAATTTTCTATCCTGCTCGCGTCGACGCTGACCAAGACTACGATGTAGTTTTCGTTTGTGTTGGCAACGATGACGTTGAAGGCCTTTAGTATCGCATCCAGTCCGCCGAAATTTTCGCTTAGCGGGATTTTAACGAGCGCCATTTCCTTTTCGACGAATTCGCCGCTTTCGATTACTTTGTAGGTCGGTATTAGCTTGTGTAGTTGCTTTACGATCTGCTCTAGCACGCGCTCGTCGCCGCTAGTAACGATGCTGATACGAGAAAGCTCGGTGCCGGGGATCGGTGCAACCGTGAGCGTGTCGATGTTGTATCCGCGCCCCGCAAAAAGCCCGGAAATGCGCGATAAAACGCCGTGTTCGTTTAGCACGATGACTGAAATCACTCTTCTTATGCTCATTTTTATTCCTTGCTTTTTAAGATCATGTTATATATCGCCGCGCCCGCAGGAACCATCGGCAGTACATCCTCAAATCTATCCACTCGCACGTCTAGCACCGCCGTTTTACCGCAGGCCATCGCCTCTTTTAGCGCGGAGCGAAACTCGTCTTTCGTGCGGCACACAAAGCCTGCTCCGCCAAAGCCCTCTGCGATCTTTGCAAAATCAGGCTGCAAGCTAAGGTCGGTCGAGGAGTAGCGCTCGCCGTAGAAAAAGGTCTGCCACTGGCGCACCATGCCTAGGAAATTGTTATTTAAGATGATATTGATGACGGGTTTGCCGATCTCGGTGGCAGTCATCAGCTCTTGGATATTCATTAGGATCGATCCATCGCCGGTGAAATTTACGACTGTGCTTTCCGGCATCGCATTTTTAGCTCCGATGGCTGCGGGCAAACCAAAGCCCATAGTTCCCTGACCTCCGCTAGTTATTAGCTGGCGCGGCCTATCAAACGGATAAAACTGCGCGACCCACATCTGGTGCTGGCCGACGTCGGTGGCGATCACTGCGTCTTTGCCTGATTCTTTTAAAATTTTAGCCGTTTCGCGCACGACCCATTGCGGTTTTATGATCTCGTCGCTATCTTTGTAATCCAGCGGATTTAGCGCGTCATACCTAGCCAATATCTCGCGCCACGCGGTCAAATTTTGCTCGTTTACTGTTACTTTTTCCAGCATCTCTTCTAGGACGCAGTTTAGATCGCCTACGATCGGAAAGTGCGCGTTTACGATCTTTGAGATCGAGCTAGGGTCGATATCGACGTGGATGATTTTGGCATGTTTGGCAAATTCGCTTAGCTTGCCCGTTACGCGGTCGTCAAACCGCACGCCAAGCGCGATGATTAGATCGGTTTCGCTCATCGCCATATTTGCCGCGTAGCTGCCGTGCATGCCGACCATCGAGAGTAGATTTTTATCCTCGTGCGTTAGGACGCCAAGCCCCATCAGCGTTTCGACCGCCGGGATGCCCGTCTTTGCGCTAAATTTACGCACGAGCTCGCTAGCGTTCGCCGCTACGACGCCTCCTCCTAGATAGAGCAGCGGGCGTTTGGCCTCGGCGATTACTTCGAGCGCCTTTTTGATCTGCTTTGCGTTGCCTTTGTAGGTCGGTTTGTATGTAGGCATCTTTATCTCGGTTGGGTAATCAAAATCTCCGACGGCCGCGGTTATGTCCTTTGGGATATCGACGTGAACGGGGCCGGGACGTCCCGAGCGAGCGATATAAAAGGCCTCTTTTAGGATGCGCGGTAGCTCCTCGATACTGCGCACGAGGTAGTTGTGCTTCACGCACGGGCGCGAGATGCCCACGGCGTCGATCTCCTGAAAGGCGTCCGTGCCGATAAGTGAGGTCGGAACCTGGCCGCTGATTAATATAAGCGGAATGCTATCCGAGTATGCGGTGGCTAGGCCAGTGACCGCGTTTGTAAAGCCGGGGCCGCTCGTCACAAACGCCACTCCGACCTTGCCGCTAGCTCTAGCGTAGCCGTCTGCGGCGTGCACGGCGGCTTGCTCGTGACGCGTCAAAACGTGCTTGAAATAACTCTGCTTATACGTCTCGTCGTAGATGTTTAGCGCCGCGCCGCCCGGGTAACCAAAAACCGTCTCTACGCCCTCCTCGCGCAAGGCTTCCATCACCATGCGCGAACCAGAAATGCCTTTTATCATCTGTATCACCTTTTGATAAATTTGACCCCGATTATACAGCTT
>CAURMS010000056.1:0-7339 GCA_963526085.1 uncultured Campylobacter sp.
TGATTTCAATATAATCAAACAAAAAAGGTCCTAAATGTATCTATTTTTCCTGATTGTTCATATTTTGAGCGCCGTAGCCTTCGTCGGTTACGTATTTTTCGACGTTTGTATATTTCCGTTTGCTAAAAAGCATATCGACGAGGATACGCTCGCTCGCGTCAAAAAAGCCTACACTAAAGGCAGCGCAAAGGTGTTTGGCACTGCGTTTTTGCTCCTGATCGTAAGCGGCGTTTACATGGCAAAGGATTATTTTGGCGGCGAGAATGGATGGCTCGGCAGTCCGTTTCAAATTTTACTCGCGATCAAGATCGGTGTGCTAGGGCTAATGTGCCTAATCACGGCGATATCGCTCTTTTACGTATATAAGCTAAAAAAGCCCGATCCATTCGGCAAATACTCGCATGTCATCGCCCTTGTTTTGTGCGTCATAATGATAATCCTAGCAAAGGTAATGTGGAGGGTTTAGGTAAATTTGACCAACTGTAAGGCGCGATCAAATCACCGAAGTAAGCATAAAATAAAAATATTTTAGCCGCCAAGGAGCGTAGCGGCTAAAAAGGTGTTTAGCTAAATTAGCCCAAAAGCCTATTAAACTGGCTTTGCAAGCTTGCGGTATTGTGCGCTTGAGCTAGGATCGCGGCGTTTGCTTGCAGGTCGTTTTGTTTAAAGGCGCTTATATTTTTAGCGATGTCGTTATTTTGTAGCTGCGACTCGCTTTGTCTTAGCGCGACATTTTTGGTTAGGCTTGCGTTGATGCCCGAGATTATGCCGTTTTGCGCCGCACCGATCTCGCCTTGCAGAGCGTTTACGCTACCGATAAATTTACTCACGCTCTCGCCGTCGCTCACGTCAATACCGCTAAAATCGGGCGCGTTTAAATTTACGTTCGCCGTGCCGTTGCCGGTTAGGAAGCTCATCTGCCCGCCAAATACGTTTTTACCGTTAAAACTCGCCTGCTGCGTGCTTTCTCTCATCGCGCCCACTAGAGCATTCGCCTCGCTTTTTATCATCTTTTGCTGGTCAGCGTTTAGGATGCCGCCGTTATATCTGACCGATAGTTCGCCAATGCGGTCGGCGCTTTGCGTAATATTTGCTAGCGTGGAGTCTGCGATCTGCAGTATGCCGATAGCGTCGTTTGCGTTTGCGACGCCCTGCTCTAGCGTTGAGCTTTGAGAGCGTAGCGAGTCTGCGATAGCTAGATTTGCGCTGTCGATGCCGCTTAGAGCGCGCTGTGCGGAGATGTTATTTAGGGCTTTTGCGCTGTTGTTTTGAGCTTGTTCTAGGTACTGATTGCTTAGGCTTGAGTTTGCGGAAAAATTTCCCAGTTTCATTTGCACTCCTTTTAAATTTGACCCGATTTTAGCGAAAATTTGATTAAAATTTGCTAGCGGCGAGCACGGCGTCAAATTTGAGCGTTTTAAGCAAATTTACCGTCTAAATTTTAACTTGCCTTGAGGTTTTGTCGCGACTTTGTTTTCTACCGCTTTTGCGCGGCTTTTATACTCGTAAGCTTTGCCCGCGATCGCCGCCAAAATCGCAACCCCTAAAAATATCCAAAGATAATACCTCTCCACGCCATCGTAGCTAGTAACCGCCTCAAAAACGAGCTCGCCCTGCGCCGGCACGAGCTGACCATTTTTTATCATCTTGCGGATATCCTCGCCGCTCGGATTTTTACCGCGCGGATCATACGGCCGCGTCAGGATCTCGATGACGTCAGTATCCGCGATCTCGTAGACGCTAGAGTCTATGAGCTGCCCCGTCCCAAGTGCATCAAAATAGTAAATTTTATCGCCGTTTGCATAAACAGCGCCGTATACGCCATTACGCACGAGCCCTATTTTGCGCCATTGCTCGCTCGTTTTAAGCCTAAAAAGCTCCGTGTGGCGCGAGCCCAAATGCCTGCCGTTTTTAGTTCTGTGCCACACTTCGCGGCTCTGCACGAAATAAGTCTGAGCGCCGCTAATAAAAACGCTACCAGCAAGCGGCAAAATATCGTCCGTAAAAGGATCTGCCGCCGCGCGTTTTAGCTCGCCGTTTTCGCCATTTTCGCCTTGCTGCCAAAAATAAATCCCGCCCTTGCCGCGAAAAAGCAGATGATAGGCGTGCGCGCCAGAGACGCCAAAGGGTAGCGAATAAGGCGCAAATTTGGGTGCAAACTCATGCTCGTCCGCATAAACCGCGCCGCTAGAAGGCTCCAAAAGATAGTGCACGCCGTTCAAATACGCCGCCTCGTGCAGCTCTGCCGTAAATTTGACCGCAAGACGCGAGCTTTTAAAATAGACGTTTCGTCCGTCCGTAACGTAAAAATCGCTAGTTCGTCCGCGTGCGTCTAGCACGTATCTTAGTGCCCTGGCGTCTGCGCCCTCTAGCTGCTTGCCCTCAAAATATACCTTTCCGTCTTCGCCGCGCAAAGCCGCTTTTTCCGCCGCAAATCCAAAACCCAAAATCGGAGTCAAATTTACGCTTGAAACACGCTGGGTTTTATAGATATAGCTTTGCGGTTTATCAGCGCCAAATATCGCGTACGCCATAGTTTGAACCACCTCGGCAAAAGCTCCTAGCTCGTAGTTTCTCTCGCCTGCATCACTACAAAAATAGCTAATCTCGCCGTCCGTAAAATATCCGTTGCCAATCGCTCTAGCGCGAGAGGGATCAAGCCCGCTCATGGCTAGATTGCCGCAGTAGACGGCGCTTTCGCCCATGCCGACATTTCTGCCGCGGTAGCTATCAGACGCGAAAACCTTAAATTTATCCGCCCGCGCGCCTTTTAGCTCAAATTTGCCTCCGCTTGGGATGAGCGCGTAAATTTTACTCTGCGGCGTCGCGTAAAATTCGCTGCTACCTATCTGGGTAAATTCGTTTTCTTCTTCGTAGCTAGCGATGTAAACCATGAAAAATACCGTAAAAAGCACGGCAAAAAGCGCAAATAAGCAAAGTAGTATAGGTTTTTTATCTTTCAAAGTGCCGCCTATTTTTAGAAGCTCTGATGTTTATCGAACTCAAACTTTACGCAAAATGCCTCAAAATTTTAAATTTTCCTATCGCATGGTAAGCTAGCGACCAAACAAGGAAACAAATGCAAATAAGCCGAATAATATCGGTAAAATCGCGAATCTCAAATCTGCCAGTAATCAAAGAAAAAATCACTCCGCCCGCGATACAAAGAGCAAGAAGCGTCAGCGAGATAAAAGCCGCAATGTTCATGATTTTTGCCATCTTGCTCTTATTTTCGCTATTTTTAGCCAGGGTTTCAAGCAGGGTTATTCTATTTATAAAGCCGTCTCTTTCGTACTCTACGCGCACTAGATCGCCCCGCTCTAGACTAAAATCCGCCGAAAAAACGCCGCTAAATTTAATCCCGTCCAGCTCAAAACTAGCGCCGATAAACTCGTCTCGCTTAATAGTGCGTAAATTTAGAGCGCTCACTCTGCCCGTTTTAGTTAATTTTTTCAAATTTGCTCCAAATTTTCGGCGATTTCTAAAACTTCAAAGTATTCGTTTTCAAGCGACTCAAGCTCGCTTTTAGCCGCTTCTAGGTCGTTATAAAGCGTGGTTAGGCCGATTTGCTGATAGATTTTTGGATCGCTAAGGCCGGCGTTTAGCTCTTTTATCTTAGCTTCCAGCGCGGCGATTTTTTCGGGATGCGAGGATAAAATTTGCGTTTGCTTGTAGCTTAGCTTTGCGCCGGTTTTGCTCTTTTGTTTTTGCGCTTGCTCGGCTTGGCTTGCTAGGCTTTCTTCAAATTTACCAAGCTCGGCTAATTCGTCTTCTAGCTCGAGATAGACGCTGTATTCTTGATGTAGCACTTCGATCGCCGTGCCCTCGAATACCCAGAGCTTGTGCGCGATCTTATCGACAAAGTAGCGGTCGTGGCTCACGATGATTATGGCGCCTTCAAAGCTTTGCAGGTAGTCCTCAAGGATGTTGATAGTAGCGATATCAAGGTCGTTTGTGGGCTCATCTAGCACGAGCACGTCGTACTCCTTGCTAAAAAGCAGCGCGAGCGCCACGCGGTTTTTCTCGCCGCCGCTTAGCACGCCGATGGGTTTATCGAGGAATTCCTTTGGAAATAGGAAATTTTTAAGGTAGCCGTAGACGTGCATATTACGCCCACGCACCATTACGTGATCGCCGCCGTTTGGGCAAAATGTCTCGATGAGGTTTTTATCGTCATCCAGCGCGCTTCTAGACTGATCAAAGTACCCCACGCGCACCTCGCCGCGCTTGATCTCGCCGCTGCTAGGCTTTTCAAACCCGAGTAAAATTTTAATAAGAGTGCTTTTGCCGCTGCCGTTTCGTCCGACTATCGCGATACGCTCGCCTTGCAAAACGCGCGCGTTAAAATCCCTAAAAAGTTGCTTGCCGCCGATAGTTTTGCTTAATTGCTTGATCTCAAATAGCATTTTTTTGCGGTTTACGCTTTGCGTTTGGTTAAAATTTTTACTCGCGCGCTCAAGCTCGAGCCTAACGCGACGTATCACGCCCGGATTTTTCTTAGCCTCTTCGCGCATGGCTAGCACTCGCTCTTTGCGCCCTTCGTTGCGTTTTAGACGCGCTTTGACGCCGCGGCGCAGCCACTCCTCCTCGGCTTTTAGCTGTTTTAGCAACGTCTCGTGAGATTTAGCTAGGCTAGCTAAAATTTCCTCTTTTTTAGCTAGATAGTTTGCATAACCGCCGTCAAAAGACGCCAGCGCGCCCTCCTCGATCTCGACGCTTCTAGTTGCTAGCGCGTCGATAAAGTAGCGATCGTGCGAGATAAAAACTATCGTCTGGCGCGAGCTTTTTAGCATATCCTCTAAAAATCTCACCATATAAACGTCAAGGTGGTTCGTAGGCTCGTCAAGTAGCAAAATATCGGGCTTTTTAAGTATCAAAGCGCCTAGAGCTACGCGGCGTATCTCGCCACCGCTAAGGCTAGAAACAGCACGGTTTTCGTACTCTTTTAGCTTAAACTCCTCTAGCACGCGCTCGATCTTGCGCTCGATCTGCCAGCCGTCTTTTGCTTCGATAAATTTGATTAGTTCGTCTTGCCTAGCATTTAGCTCTTTGTTGTGCGGATCGCGGCCGAGCGCTTCTAGTACCGCCGCATACTCGCCCCTAGCGTCAAAGATCTCTTTTAGCTCCAAATTTAGCGCGTCTTTTACCGTCGCCGCATCGTCAAATTTGGGATTTTGCGCGAGCATTTCTACTTTTATGCCGCCTTGCACGATACGCCTGCCGCTATCAGGCTCTAGCGAGCCCGCTACTAGCTTCATCAGCGTACTTTTGCCGCTGCCGTTTTTGCCAATAATAGCGATGCGCTCGCGCTCATTTACGCTGAGGCTTACTTTGTTTAAAATTTCATTGGGGCCGAATTTTTTACTAACGTCGATTAGATCTATGAGTGCCACGCGCGCGCCTTAAAACGAGATATGCATGCTAAGCGCGATGATACAAAGCGTAAGCGCCATCGGCACGTAAATATATCTGCCGACAAAATACCAAAACGCGCCTTGCTTTTTTGCCGCGCCGGTATTTATCTCGTCCATGATTTCTTCTTTTTTGATAACCCAAAACCACGACACCGCACCGATCACCGCGCCGATAGGTATGATATAGATCGACACAAAGTCCATCCACGGCCCCCAGCTTGTTATGGCCTCCATATTTACGCCGATACCAAAGCATATTATGCAAAGCGCGATTAGCACGACGCCGCGCTTTAGCTTAGGAAATTTGTGCATGATCGACTCGGCGACGACTTCAAACATATTTTGCAGCGAGGTCACGCCGCCAAAAATCACCGCCGTAAATAGAATAATCGCGAAAATTTGCCCCCCGACCATGTCTTGTAAAATTTTAGGCAGCGTTACGAAAAGTAGTCCGGGACCTGCCGCGGGATCCATGCCGTAGGCAAACACCGCAGGCAGCATCACTAGCGCCGCCGTCATCGCCGCGATCGTATCAAAGATCGCCGTTTTTTGCGCGCTATCGACGATATCTTCGTCTTTATGCAAATACGCGCCGTAAACTATCATACCAGAGCCCGTGATAGATAGCGAGAAAAAGGCCTGACCCATCGCTGCTACCCACACCATCGGATCAGCTAGCTTGCTCCAGTCGCTGTGAAAGACGAATTTATACCCTCCAAACGCCCCGTCTAAAAACGCCACTCTAATCGCTAAAATAAAAAATAGAATAAAAAAAAGCGGCATCATGATTTTGCCCGTTTTTTCTATACTATGCGCGCCGAAAAATAGCGTAAATAGCGTGCCCGCAACGACTATAAAATGAAACGGCACGACCGAATAGGACGAAAACGCAAAGGAATCAAACCAAGTGTTGGTATCCACGGTCATAAGCGAACCCGTGATCGCTTGAAACAGCGCCTTTAAGACATACGCGATGATGACTGCGTAGCCGGTAGCTATACACATCGAGCCCGCTAACGGTATCCAGCCTAAAATTTTACCGAAAGTTCCCCAGTTTCGGCTCTTCCATGCGTATTCATAGGAGCCTAGCGTACCGGTTTTAGCGCGTCTACCGATAGCATACTCCGCAGATAGCCCGACGTAGGAAAATATCGCGATAAAAAGCACGTAAATAAGCAAAAATGCGCCGCCGCCGTTTGAGCCGACCTTATACGGGAAGCCCCAGACGTTTGCCATGCCCACGGCAGAGCCAACGCAGGCGATGATAAAGGCCCATCTAGAGGTAAAAGTTTTATGCATTTTGACGTCCGTTCGTAGTAGATTTTTTAAATTATACTTGATTAATCTAATAAAAAGATTATGCCCGCTGACCGAGCAAGCCCGCCGCGCCGCCTTAAAACGCTTTAAATTTATATTTGGGTATAATCGCGCGTTATTTAAAATCCACGTTACAAAAGAGAAATTATGAATTTATCGCTCAAAAAGCTTACTATACCGATATTTTTAGATATGTTTTTGCACTTTGTTACGCTCATCATAAACACCTACATGGTGACTAAGGTCAGCGTCCATTTAGTGGGCGCTATGGGCGCGGGCAATCAAGTCATGGATTTATTTATGACGATCTTTAACTTTTTAAGCGTCGGCTGCTCGGTCGTGGTCGCGCAGGCTCTAGGCGCTAAAAATATAAATTTAGCCAAACACGTCATACACGCCAGCATCACGTTTAATACGATAATCGGGCTTTTTAGCGCGGTTTTTATTTACTTTTTCGGATTTGAAATTTTAGAGCTTTTAAACGTCCCGCAGCAGCTTAGACAGGAGAGTTTTGGCTACCTGCACATGCTAGGCGTAGCGCTTGCTTTTGACGGTATCGGCATGGTGCTAGCAGCCGTGCTTCGCGTCTACAACTTCGCC
The DNA here is from genome assembly GCA_963526085.1 of uncultured Campylobacter sp. Lineage (GTDB taxonomy): Bacteria > Campylobacterota > Campylobacteria > Campylobacterales > Campylobacteraceae > Campylobacter_A. The sequence continues at coordinate 7,332 of CAURMS010000056.1, forward strand.
GCCGCCGT
>CAURMS010000057.1:0-7288 GCA_963526085.1 uncultured Campylobacter sp.
ATCTAGATGATAGCTCATGATAAAGTGTTTCGCCGCCATGCTAAAGTTGCCCAGCTGTGCGTAGCTAAGTGCTAGGTCGTAGTGTAAAACCGAGTGCTCGGGATAGAGCGAGATGAGCGAGGCAAACTGCGCGTTGGCCTGCTTTAGCTTGTAGTTTAGGGCGTTTGCGATGGCTGAGGATAGCTCTAAATTTACCTTTGAGAGCGCGCCGCTGGCGTTTAGGTAGTTGCCCGCCGCGCTTGCATCGTCTAAAAACAGGCTCACTCCGCCCTTTCTTATGTAGTTTATCGTTTGGTTCGGGTCAAAAACCTTATAAGGCGCGAAGTAAAATAGCGTCTCGTAGCGTTTGGTTTTATCAAAAAATAGGTCGTTTCTAAAGTGCGCCTGAGCCAAATTTACGTCAAAAAGCTCCGGTTTTAGGATCGTTTTGATCGGGAAATTCGCATTTAAAAATAACGGATCTTCGTGAAAAACAGCTTTTATTTCATTGGTCGCAGCTTCAAAATTGCCGTCTTTTAGGTTGATGATGGCTATCATCGAGTTTATTTTATTTGAGTCGCCGCCTTTGTTGAGTGCTAAATTTAGCCTATTTCTGGCCTTTTCATATTGCCCGAGTCTTGCGTAGAGCATACCAAGAGCTAGATCTGCATCAAATTCTTTTTGAGCTTCTAGCTTTTTTATCGCTTCGGCGTCGTCGCCGATAAAGCTTAAAATTTTAGCCGCTAGGTAGTCGTATCGGTCTTTGTAGTAGCCGTTTTCAGCGTGCGAGAGGGCCGCTAGAGCCTCGACGTATTGGCCTTTATAGTAGTTTATGAGTGCGTAGTAGTAGTTGTATAGCGGAGAGTCTGCTTCTTTATATAAAAACGAGCTTGCGAGATTTATGTAGTAGTTAAAATTTTGCTCGTTTTTTAGCTCCAGTGAGCTAACTGCGGCGTTTATGGCGCTAACAGCGACGTTTTCGTTATTGTCGATAGCTTTTTTAAAGCTTTTTAGCGCGTCTTCAAATTTGCCCTGCCTCATCTGCGAAACGCCGAGATTATAGTTTGAGAGGCTTTGGTTGTAAACTGCGATGTTTTCGTAGATTTTCAGAGCCTCAAATTTATTGCCCTTTTCGTAGAGTAAATTTGCCTTAGCGATCATGTCGTCGATCTTTGAGCTGCCGAATTTTTGCGACTCGTAGTGCTCCTCGATATCTTTTACGATCTGTTTTTCGTCTATTGGCGGCTTTTTCTCGCCCCTAAAAACAAAAAACAAAACTACGGCCAGGATGATGACGAGCGTGCCCGCCGATCCTGCGATGATAAAAAGCTTTTTCTTGCTTTTTTTGGCGTCATCTTGCGCGTCTACGGTTTGTTCGGGGACTACTGGTTCTAGCTCGTCGAGCGAAACCAGCTCGTCGCTTTCGCCGCCTTCTTGCTCTTCCGGTCGAGGCTCTTTGTCGCTTAGCTGGGTTTCGGCCTCTTCGAGGATTACTACGTTTTCATCGTCGTTTTGCGCCACTACATGTACCTTTTAAGAACTTCCGGGATCTCGATGCTGCCGTCTGCTTTTTGGTAGTTTTCCATTATCGCTATGAGCGTCCTGCCTACGGCTAGGCTCGAGCCGTTTAGGGTATTTACCAGAGCGTTTTTCTTGCCGTCTTTGTAGCGGATTTTAGCTCTGCGAGCTTGGAAATCGCGCGTGTTTGATACCGAGCTTATCTCGCGGTATTTGTTTTGTCCGGGTAGCCAGACCTCGAGGTCTATCGTCTTTGCCGCGCTAAAGCCAAGATCCCCGCTACAAAGCAGCATGTGGCGGTGCGGCAATCCAAGGCTCGTTAGTAAATCGCTAGCGCACGCGACCATCTCGTCTAGCATCTGCGCGCTTTGCTCGGGAGCCGTGATAGCTACGAGCTCGACCTTTTCAAACTGGTGCTGGCGTATCATACCGCGCGTGTCGCGTCCTGCTGAGCCCGCTTCTTTGCGAAAGCATGCCGAGTAGCAAGTCATCTTTATCGGTAGGTTCTCTACGGGTAAAATTTCGTCGTTGTAAAGATTCGTCACCGGCACCTCGCTAGTAGGTATCAGATATAGATCCTCGCCCTGAGCTTTATATAGATCGTCTTCAAATTTAGGCAGCTGCCCTGTGCCGTAAAGCGTGTTTGCATTTACCAAAAACGGCACGTTAACCAGCTCAAAGCCGCGCGCGTTGTTAAAGTCGATCATGTAGTTAACTATGGCTCTTGATAGGCGTGCTCCCATGCCTTTTAGCACGCAAAAGCGCGAGCCAGAGAGCTTAACGCCGCGCTCGAAATCAAGCCAGCCTAAGCTCTCGCCAAGCTCCCAGTGTTCCTTCGGCGTGAAGTCAAATTTGGTAGGCTCAAGCACCGTTTTTACGCAGACATTATCGTCCTCGTCGGCGCCAAACGGTACGTCGTCGTCGGTGATATTAGGCACGCAGCTTGCTATATTTTCGAGCTTTTCCTCGTATGCGCGCACGATTTCTGTTGCATCTCCCATCGCGGCTTTGTTTATTTTTAGCTCGTTTTTTAGCTCGTCGGTGTTCTCGCCGTTTCTAGCCTTTATGCCTAGCTCTTTGCTCTTAGCGTTTTGGATCGCTTGGAAATTTTCTAGCGCTTGACGTTTTGCTTTTAGCTCGTTAAACGTCGTCAGAAGCTCGTTTAAAACCTCGGGCTTTACGTTTTTGCCTTGTAGTTTTTTTACGAACTCGTCGTAGCGCGTGTCGAGTAGTTTTAAATTTATCATGTCCTCTCCTTAAACCATAAACATAACTTTAGCAAATATCACGATGATCGCCGCAGCCGCAAACGCAAACGGGTGGATGTTGCCTAGCGGGCTAGGGCGCTTTAGTATAAATTTGCACGTGAGATTGGTCGCTACGGCCGCAAATATCAGTAGCGCCAAAATAACCTTTATCATAAAGACGATTTGTAAATTCGACTCAAAATATCCGCCGACTTTCGAGCCGACCCAGCTACTCATCATCATGCCGCCCGTTAAAATCAAAATCAGCACGCAAAGCGGCATAATCTTTATCGCGACGCTTGATATGGCCTGCTGCGCTTTTTGCGCTATTTCTGTGGGCAGTTTCTTTTTAGCCCTTGAAAAAATAATCACGTCGAAAAATAAAAATCCGACGAAAACGATAGCGCAGATTAGGTGAATAAGCTGCGCGTAAGGGTAGATTGCTTGCACTTTTTTCCTTTAAATTTATTTGTAAATGCCGGTTGCGGCGCGTATTTTTTCCATTATCGGCGCTGCGATGGCTCGCGCTTTTTTCGCGCCTTCGTTTAAAATTTCATCCACTTCGCCCGCGTGATTTAGATAATAATCAAATTTCTCTCTCGCATCCGCGAAATACTCCCAAACCAGCTCGTTTAGATACATCTTAAAGTGTCCGTGTCCTTCGCCGCCGCGCTCATATCTAGCCTGCAAGTCGCGCTGTCCGTCCTCGTCTAAGAATAATTTTGCGATATTATAGACGTTGCAGTTTTGCCACTGCTTAGGCGCTTCAAGCGGCTCCGAGGTCGTCACGATGCTTGAAATTTGCTTTTTTAGCTCTTTGGCGCCGGCGAAAATATCTATCGTGTTACCGTAGCTTTTGCTCATTTTCGCGCCGTCGGTGCCGGGCACGGTTGCTACGTTTTCATCGACTTTGTACTCCGGCAGGACGAAGATCTCGCCGTGCTCGTTGTTAAATTTGATCGCTATGTCGCGCGCGATCTCGACGTGCTGGATCTGATCCTTGCCCACGGGTACGACCTGCGCGCCGTATAGCAGGATATCGGCCGCCATCAAAACGGGATAACTAAAAAGCCCATGATGCGAGGTGAGGCCCTTTGCGACCTTGTCCTTGTAGCTGTGAGCGCGCTCTAGCAGGCCCATCGGGGTGTACTGGCTCAGTATCCAGTAGAGCTCTAAAACTTCTTTTACGTCGCTTTGCACCCAAAATACGCTCTTTTGAGGGTCGATGCCCAGCGACAAAAACGCGCTCGCCGCCTCATAAGTGTTTTGTTTTAGCTTCCCTGCGTCGGCGACCGAGGTCATGGCGTGGTAGTTTGCGATAAACATAAACATCTCGTTTTGCCCCTGCGCCTCAACCATTTGTTTGATCGAGGCGAAGTAGTTGCCCAAATGTAGCTTACCGCTTGGTTGCAAACCCGTTAGTACTCTCATTTTTCTCTCTTTCTCTTGCCTTGCGCGTTGTCTTTTGCGCGCTTTTTGCGGATTTCGTTAAAATTTGACTCGATAGGCTACATGCCTTATCTTCGTCAAATTTTAACTTCAAAGCCACAAAAAATCATCGCAAAATACTGCCGCTTTAAAATTTGCATTAAATCATACAGAATTTGTAATCTGCTAAATTTAAAAACTCACTTATCTTTTTTTGCTCTAAATTTTGCAATCCGCCGAATTTGAACGCAAATTTTAGCTTATTTAAATTTAGCTTTTTATGCCTAAATTTCAGGCGGTAAAATATGCAAAATCGTCGCGCCGATACGGTCAAACGCTTTCGCATTAAATTTAAACCGCTCAAATTTAAAAATAGAAATTTAAAGTCGCAAATTTTAAAATTTACGCTCAAATTTCAACCAAAATTTTACTTAGTCCTTTTTCTTGATTTTAGTTCCGTCTCGATCTCTTTCGCGACTTGCTCTAGCCCTTTGCCTTCGACGTCTATTATGAGATCGGCTACGCTTTTATACATCTTTTTTCTCTCGTTAAAAAGCTTTTTAGCCGCGTTTAGATCGCGTAAAAGCGGGCGCTTGGCGTAGTGCATCTGCGCTTCGCCGCTCTCGTCTATGCGCTTTAAAATCGCCTCGAAGCTTGATTTTAGATAGATGATTTTACCGATTTTTTTAAGGCCTTTGACCTTTGCAAAGCCGCCGCCGGCCGCTATCACCGAGGATTTTACGTTTTTAGCCAGCTTTTTAGCGAGTTTTGCTTCGCATTTTCTAAAATACTCCTCGCCTTTTTTCTCGAAAATTTCTCGTACTTTTAAATTTTGCTCGCTTTCGATCAGCTCGTCGGTGTCTAAAAACAGCTTGCCCGTTTTTTTTGCGATATGCCTTGCTATCGTACCTTTGCCAACGCCCATAAAGCCGATGAAAACTAGATTTTTACTCATTTTTTCCCTCGTTTTCCTCGTCTGAGCCGCTGCGATTTTTCGGGATCAGCACGATTGGAGTGCCCGATAGCTCGAATTTCTCGCGCAGTTTGTTCGTTAGGTAGCGTTTGTAGCTAAAGTGCAGGGCGCGCGGACGGTTCATCACGAGCGCGATTTTCGGCGGTGCGAAACCAAACTGCACTGCGTAGTAAATTTTCACGCTTTTGCCCTTTTCGCGCGGTATAGGATGCGCTTTTACCGCCTCTTCGATAGCTTCGTTTAGCCTTGCGGTTTGGATTTTTTGCGTGTAGTTTTTATAAACTTCTAAAATCAGCGGATAAATTTTATGCACCCTTTTGCCGCCCAGAGCCGAAACGCTGATGATCGGCGCGTAGGCTAGAAATTTAAATTTATCTCTGATCTCGCGGCTAAATTTATCAAAATCTTCCTCGCTTTTGTCCCATTTGTTTAGCACGATTATGACGCCGAGCTCAAATTTGGCCGCAAGACCCGCGATGCGCTCGTCAAGCTCGGTTAGCGGTTCGGAGCTATCAAGCACCAAAAGCGCGATGTCGGCGAGCTCGAGCGCGGACTCGGTGCGGTTTAGCGCGTATCTTTCGATACCCTCTATCTTGCCGCGTTTTCTGATGCCAGCCGTATCGACGAACTCAAAAATCCTATCCTCATAGACGAAAGTCTCGTTTACCGGGTCTATCGTCGTGCCGGCTATGTCGCTCACGACCGCGCGAGATTCTTTTACGAGTGCGTTTAGCAGCGAGCTTTTGCCGACGTTTACGCGTCCGATGATGCCTACTTGGATATTTTTGCATTCATAGTCCTCACGAGCCGATATTTCCTTGACCACCTCGCCGTCGTCGCCGAAATTTTCCAAAAACTCGTCCAGATCCTCGCCGTCGTCGGGCCTGATCTCGTCTTTTAGCTGTTTATAGATCCAGCCTGCCAGCTCGTCGATGCCTGCGTTGTGGCTAACTGAGATAGCAAAGCTCGTTTTCGCGCCGAAATTTGCAAACTCGTAGCTTCGCAACTCGTCTTTTTTGCTATCTACTTTGTTGATCACGAGTGTGGTCGGTAAATTTAGCTTTAAAAGTGCGTAGTATAGGGCTTTATCCTCGTCGCTGGGCATCATTTTGCCATCGACCATAAAGATGATCGCGTCCGAGCTTCTAGCTTCGGCTAGGGTTTTTGCCTTGACGTTTTTAAAGAGCTCGCTACTATCGTCAAGGCCGCCGCTGTCGATCAAAACGCAGCTTCTGTCGTAAATTTCTATGATTGTTTTGTTCGTATCTCGCGTCGTACCGCTAACGTCGCTGGTGATGGCTATACGTCTGCCGGCTAGGCGGTTAAAAAGCGAGCTTTTGCCGACGTTTGGCTTGCCGACTAAAATTATCTTTTGCAAAAATTTTCCCTTAAAAATCCCGTTATATTTACGGCGAAGTTCGCCGCGTTAAATCCCAATTATACAAATTTTTTGCTTACATTGTTTATAAATTTAAGCCGTTTTGCACTACAATATGCCTAAATTTAAAGGAAAAATTTTGTTTCGTAGATACGTTTTGCACCATTTGGGTGCTTATTATATGATCATCGCGTGCATGTTTTTTGCTGCCGTCGGTGGCTTTGCCAAGGTTTTGAGCGAGCAAATGTCAAGCATCGAGGTCGTATTTTTTAGAAACGCCGTCGGGCTTGCCATCGTGCTTTACGCCATTTACAAAAGGCCGTCGACGCATCAAAAAGGCGGGCAGTTTTTCGTGCTGATGTTTCGCGGATTTATCGGTACGATCGCGCTTTTTGCTCTTTTTTACAACATCGCTCACATAAATTTAGGTGCGGCCTATACTTTTCAAAAAACCAGCCCCATTTTCACGGCGATTTTTGCGGCGATTTTTTTAAAAGAAGCGCTTAGCAAAAAGGGCTGGGGTGCGATATTTCTGGGCTTTATCGGGATACTTTTTATCATCCAGCCAAATTTAGGTATCAGTAAAACCGACTGGCTGGGTCTTTGGAGTGGCGTAGGGGCGGCGCTTGCGATGCTTAGCGTGCGAACTCTGCGAAAAAGCTACGACACGAGTGTCATCGTGCTTAGTTTTATGGCGTGGGGAACGGCTCTGCCGTTGCTTTTGATGGGCGCTGCGGAGTGGGTGAAATTTGAGCATATAGATTT
>CAURMS010000058.1:0-7175 GCA_963526085.1 uncultured Campylobacter sp.
ATGCAGATCAGTCCGATCCGCAAGTTTTTTACGCTTTAGCGTGCGAGGATATTGACGCTTGCTTTATAAAAGCCCTAAACTACGAGCTTGAGCTAAATGCATTTTATGAAAATTTGACCGACGGCCTTGGCGACGAAAACTTTAAAGACGTCTGCTTTAGGCTTTGGGCTACGTCAAATAACGAATACATCCCGGCTCTAAAAGCAAAGCTAGCTCAAATTTTAGCCGCGCAGTTTCAAGCTGCGGATAACGCAAGCCAAGAGGAGCAGGCGCAAGCGGCTCAAAATCAAAGCGAAAATATCTTAAACGCTTTTGACTCAAGCAGCTTTAATCAAATCAGCCAAACGCTAGAGCGCATAAGCTCAGGACAAGGCGGCAAAGACGACGTCGTCGCGCTTTTAAATAACCCGAATTTTTCATTTTTCGGCGGACTGGCGCTGGGCGGACTAGCTAGCATGATGCTAGGTAAAAATTTAGACAAAAACAAAGATAAAGAATAAAAATTTAACACAAAGGATAAAAAATGGCATTACCGTTTATCGCAGGCGCGATTTTGGGTGGTTTAGCCGTCGCGGCTTTTGGCAATAAAGACAAAATCAAATCGGCTCTTGAAACCGGACTAGATAAAGGCAAAGAATTCGCCCAAAACGCGAAAGACTATGCGCAAAAAAAGGCTAGCGAAGTAAAAGAGTATGCAGAGGAAAAATTTGCCAAAGCGTCCGAAGAGGTCAAAAGCGAAATAAAAAATCGCAAAAGGCGTACTAGCGAGGAAGTAGCGGCAGAAAAAGCATCTACTATAAAACAAGGCAGAAAAAAACCGGGTCCAAAAGCTAAAAAACCGGTAGTAAAAGCCGAACAAGAACAAGCAAAACCTCAAGAACTAAAGCCAGAAGCCAACGTGACAGAGGAAACTAAAGCGATGGCGGACAGTATCGCAAACGCGCTCGAAGCAAATTTGGGCAGAAATCACTAAAAAAGGTAAAATATGGCGCTAACTTCAACCACTAGACTTCCGGCAGACCACTTAATAAGCGGCGCGCTAATCGGCGCGATGGCAGCCGGCGGCGTAGAAATACTAAACTATAAAAGAGGCAAGGTCAGCAAGACGCAGGCCGTAGCTAAAACGACTAAAATCGCTATCCAAGGCGGTATCGTCACGGCGTGCGCTATCAGCGCATCAAACAAACTAGTCTCGGCGCGCTATCTTGCGGCTGCGGCAACCGTTGCCGTCGGTATCGCCGGCGTAATCGCTACGGAAAAAATAATCAAAATTTTAGAGGAAGATAAATGAAAAACCCTTACATAAACGAAACACAAACCATAAATCAACTAAACGAAGACGGTAGCACGACTACGACTACTACGACGGTCAAGACTACCGGCGCCCCAAGCGCGCTGGATAATAGCATAAATAATGCGCTAAAAGACTTTATCCCCGCAAATTTTAATGCCGCGGGCTTCATAAAAGGCGCGCTAATAGGCGGCGTCGCAGCCTACGTGCTAACCAATGAAAACGCCCAAAAAGCGATATTTTCCGCTATCGTAAAGGGGTCAAATTTGCTTCAAGCCGGATTTGAGGAGTTAAAAGAGCGCTTTGAAGACGTAAAGGCTGAAATTGACTCCCAAAAATAACATTCGCATCGCGCATCTAACCAAAAACCGGGCTAGATTTATCTGCGAACGCATCGGCGAAAACTGCGACGAGAGCCATTTGGAGGCGCAAATTTCCGAATTTAAATACGTAAAAAGCGTCAGAGTAAATAAAAAAGCTAAGAGCATCGTGGTCGGCTTTGAGTCAAATTTGGACGAGATTAAAGATTTTATCGAGAATTTACCGATTAAAAATTTAACCAAGCGTAAAGAAGAGCCGAGCAAGGCTGAAATTTACAAAGCCGCAGCCGCTTTAGCTCTGACTCCGCTGATTAGCAGTAATGGCGTAAAGGCCGCGATTAGCCTCGTCGCCGCAGCTCCTTTGCTAAAAGAGGGTGCAAGCGAAGCCGTAAACGAGGGCGTAACCTCAAAGGCTCTTGAAGCCGCGGCCGTCGGCGTGAGCTTAGCTAGACGCGACTTTTTGGCGGCAAATAGCACGAATCTCATGCTAACCATCGGCGAATATATGGAAGAAAGCGCCGTACATCGCAGCGACGACCTTATCAAAGAACTAGCCCGTCCAAACATCGAAGAGGTCTGGATCGAGATAAATAATAACGGCGAAAAATCTCTCAAAAAAATCTCGACCGCCGACGTCAAAGTAGGCGACATCGTGGTCGTCGGCGCAGGCGAGAGTATCGGTATAGACGGCTATATCGTCGAGGGCACCGCAAGCGTAAATCAAGTCTCGATGACGGGCGAAGCAGAACCGGTCAAAAAAGAGCGCGGCGACCGAGTGATGAGCGGAACGGTCGTAGAAGACGGACGCATCAAAATTTGGGCCGAGAGCATAGCTGCCGAGAGCGCGACTGCCAGGATAAAATCATACATCCAAAGCTCGCTAAACGAAAAATCTGCCGTCGGACTAAAAGCCACGAGGCTAGCCGACAAGCTAGTGCCCGTGACGCTAAGTCTAGCCGGCGTTTCGTATCTACTTAGCCGCGACATGACGCGCGTCGCTAGCGTCTTGCAGGCGGACTACTCCTGCGCGCTAAAGCTAGCCACGCCCGTCGCCTTTAAATCAAGCATCTCAAAAGCAGGCCGCAACGGCGTGCTGATAAAGGGCGCTAAATCTATCGAAGCGCTAGCGAGCGCAGATACTTTCGTCTTTGATAAAACGGGTACGCTAACGCACGGTAGCCTAAGCGTCGTCAAGGTTCACTCGTTTAAAAAAGAATTTAGCGAGGCGCAGCTCTTAAATTTGACCGCAAGCGCAGAGGAGCACTACTTCCACCCCGTAGCCGAGGCTATCGTAAAGGCCGCTAGGGAGATAGGCTTTCATCACATCCACCACGACGAGGTCGAGTTTATCGTCGCTCACGGCGTGAAAACATACGTAGGCGGCAAAGAGGTCGTGATCGGCTCGCGGCATTTTTTAGAGGACGACGAGCAAATTTCTTTTAGCAAGCACGAAGAGATCATAAAAAACGAGGTAAATAGCGGACTTACGCTACTATACGTAGGCTACGACAAAGAGCTTTTAGGTATCATCGCTATGCGCGACACTATGCGGGAAAACGCCGCACAGACGCTAGCAAAACTGCGAAAACTGGGCGTAAAAGAGCTCATTATGCTAACGGGCGACGTGCAGTCTAAAGCCGATCAAGTAGCAAGCGAACTAGGCATCGATAGAGTCTATGCAAACTGTCTACCTACCGACAAAGCAGGCATCATCGAGCAGTTAAAAGCCGAGGGTAAAAAAGTAGCCTTTATCGGAGACGGCATAAACGACGCGCCAAGCCTAACCAAGGCTCACGTAGGCATCAGCATGCAAAAGGGCGCCGATATAGCAAAAGCCACCGCCGACATAAGCCTGCTAAAAGACGACATCGGCTCAGTCGCCGTTGCAAAAGACATCGCAAATAAAACGATGAGGCTGATAAATACGAATTTTAACGCTACCGTCGGTATAAACTCGCTCATCCTAGCAGGTGCTACGTTTGGACTCTTTAACCCTATCGCCACGGCCGTTTTGCACAACGGTACGACGATCGGGCTGCTGGCAAATTCGATGAAAGGCGTCAAGATAGGCGCGAAGTAAATTTGAAGGAATGACGGTTGATAGATAAAATTTTAAAATTTATGAACGACGAGATGTCGCTAGCCAACGACTTTTTATACGGCTATTTTTTGGTTATCGTACTCGTTCTTACCGGTATTTATTTTAGCTATATTACTAGATTCGTGCAGTTTAGGATGTTTTTTGAGGCATGCAAAGTGCTAGTCGAAAAAAAGGATAAATACAACAAGCACCACCTCACGCCGTTTCAAGCGCTTATGATCTCCACCGCCTCGCGCGTGGGCATCGGAAATATCGCTGGCATCTCCGCGGCTATCGTAGCCGGCGGTCCGGGCGCGCTATTTTGGATGTGTTTGATGGCGTTTTTGGGCGCGGCTTCGGCATTTGCCGAGAGTACGCTAGCTCAAATTTACAAGACCAAAGACATATTTGGCTTTAAGGGCGGCCCGGCATACTACATCAAAAACGGTCTAGGCATTAAATGGCTAGCTACGCTTTTTGCAGTTATCCTCGTCATTACCTACGCTTACGGATTTAACGGCCTACAAAGCTACACTATGACCTCCGCCTTTCAAATTTACTACGACCAAAGCGCGGGCGCTACGAGCTTTAGCGATAGCGGCTTGCCGGTTGGTATCGGGCTCATCCTTACCGCATTTGCGGCGGTGATGTTTTTTAGCAAGAGCCACGTCATCGGCAAGGTCAGCTCATATATCGTACCCTTTATGGCGCTTGCCTATATCCTGTTAGCCTTTATCGCGATATGTTTAAATTTAGACAAGCTTCCGGCCGTCTTTGATATGATCATGAAAAGCGCCTTTGATTTTAAGGCGATATTCGGCGGATTTGCCGGTAGCGTGATCGTCTACGGTATCAAGCGCGGCCTGTTTTCAAACGAAGCAGGCATGGGTTCTGCGCCAAACGCCGCTGCAGCCGCTCACACGAGCCACCCCGTAAAGCAAGGACTCGTGCAGGCGATGGCGGTTTTTATAGATATGACGATCTGCGTGGCTTCTGGTATGATAGTGCTTTTCTCGCAGGCCTATATCACAAAGCAAACGGGTGCCGGCGGCGAACTGCTCACCGCGCTTCCTTTGGTCCAGGCTGCAATGCGCGAGTACTACGGCGAGATCGGCCTTCACTTTACGACGCTTGCGGTGGTGCTTTTTGCCATCACGTCGCTGATAGGCAACTACTACTACGCGCAGGCAAATATCAAATACCTCACCAAAAACCACAAGATCGCCCTAGCCTTTAAGCTAACGGCGGTCGCGATGATATTCGTCGGAGCGCAGATGAACCTAACTATCGCCTGGAACATCGCCGATATCACGATGGCGGCGATGGCTACGATAAATATCGCTGCGATCTTTATGCTATCAAAAGTCATGATAAAAGCCCTAAAAGACTACGAATCACAAAGAAAAGCGGGACTAAATCCGGAATTTGACCCTGAGAGCATAGGCATCGCAAACACAACCTGCTGGAGAAAAAAATGAACATAAGCGGACAACTTTTAAATTTACAAACACACAGAAAAGTCGCAAAAATCGGTATGAGCGTCACTTTAGCGGCCGTTTGCGTTACGGCTTTGGGAATGCTCGGACGAAACAAAGGCAGCTTTAAAAAGTGGCACGTAGCCTCAGGCGTTGCGTTTATAGGTTTTTCGCTCTATCACGCGGGCCTCTACGAAAACGGCTTTTTTAGAAATATGATCGTAAACGCAAACAAGAAAAACGCCGAGGCAAAAAGGCTAGCAAACGATGATAAAGCTTAGCGACGCCGAAATTTTAGCCTATATCGGCGAAGATCTGCCCTACTTCGACCTTACGACTTCGCTTCAAGGCATCCGCAAAAACGCCGTCTTAACCATACTGCCGCGCGAGGACGTGACGGTTAGCTGCGTAGACGTAGCAGCCGGTATCGCGCGTTTGCTAGACTGCGAGGCGCAAATTTGCGTCCCAAACTCCGCCGTCGCGGCCGCAAAAGAGCCGATCGTAAAAATCAGCGGCAGTTACGACGACGTGCACAAAGCCTGGAAACTAGCGCAAATTTGCCTAGAGTACGCCTGCAAGATCGCCACCTACGCAAGAGCGATGAACGAAGCCGCCAAAAGCGTAAATCCAAAATGCGAAATCCTAGCCACGCGCAAGAGCTTCCCGTTTGCTAAGAAATTTTGCCTAAAAGCCGTGCTTGAGGGTGGCTGCGGCGTGCACAGGCTAAATTTAAGCGATAGCGTGCTATTTTTCAAAAATCACATCAAGGCTTACGGCTCGTATGAGGAGTTTTTGGCTCAAATTTCAACCTTTAAAGCAAAAGCTCCTGAGCGAAAAATAGCCGTCGAGTGCGAAAATTTAGACGACTGCGAAGCGCTTTTAAGAGCGGATGCCGATGTCGTGCAGTGCGACAAATTTACGCCGAGGGCCGTAAAGCAAGCGGTAGGCCTGCGAGATAAAATCGCCCCAAATGCGGCCATAGTCGCAAGCGGCGGGATAAATCTAAAAAACGCCAGGGAATTTGCCAGCACCGGTGCGGACGCGCTCGTGACGTCAGCTATGTACACGCAAGGCATGGCCGACATCACGGCGGTTTTAGAGATAGTATAATTTGCAAATTTGACGGACCCTTTGGCGAGTCAAATTTGTGCATGCGTTTAACGTATAGCTATCTCAAATTTTCTCATTTTCTATCCTTTCTAAAGAACTCAACTATCATCTTTTGATTACATACTTCCAAATACTTCTCCCTACCGCTATCGCAAAAATCCGTATTCCCTGGATTGCCGCCATATGCTCTTATAATTTCACCCGCTATCCCCTGGTATCCAACGCTCATATATACGTTATCTGCTGGAATTTTACCGGTATATCTATCTTTGATCACGGCAGCGTAGTTAAAATCAATATATAACATATCTGTCAATACATTAGGCTTTATGTCGGGCTTTGGTCCTGAGAGATGATATAGATCTTCCACTACGAGCTCGACAGACGCTATATCATCTTCATTTATTTCTTTGCGAGCTACGCATTTGTCTTTGTAGATTTGTTTGTAGTATTCCATCTTTTTATCTACGTCTTGCAATCTATCTATAACCCACTCTATTTGATAGTCGTCCCACGTAAATACTTTGCCGTTCATATTAATAGGGTTTGGGCTTTTGTATCGTTCTTGCACTATTTTTATTATTTTGTCTACTACTATTCTTTGTTGTTGCGGGTAGCTCTTTTTTCTCTCTTCATTATCAAACCAGGCATTATAATATATCTCTTTATATTCGCTGGGTTTTGAGTGGTACTCGTCGTAAAGTTGCTTAAACTCGGGATAAGGTATTTTTTTATCGGATAAGTATTTTTTTGTTTCTTCATCTACCGACATAAAGCAATTGTTTGAAGTATCGTTATCTACGTAAACTCTAAAAAATTTACCATTATTAGGGCTATCTTCTGTTTGAACTCTATAATCTATATAGTCCAAATCGCCATTTATCAACATCGTAAAAGCA
>CAURMS010000059.1:0-7159 GCA_963526085.1 uncultured Campylobacter sp.
GATCAAAATTTGACTTATCCTTCTTAAAATCAAATACTTCATAGCAAATCTCCGCTATTTAGATAGTCGTTTAGCTTTTTCTCGTCGGTTTTAAACTCTTTTGGCTCAGCGTCTTTTAGCTTTTTATCCGCGCCCTCGACCCAGCCTTTTACATACTGTTCGTTGCTAGAACCAAGCCCAATCTCGCGCGGAAGCACGAAGATAGAGGCTTTCGGCGTCACGCAAACCTGCTCGCACATGCCGCAGCCAGTGCAGTAGTCGGCGTCCACGACCGGTTTAAAAAACGCATGCTTTTGCGTGCGTTCGTTACGGACATACTCAAGCCTTAACGCTTTATCTATCAAAGGACAGGCACGGTAGCAAGCGTCGCAGCGAAGTCCCTCGTAAGCGATGCAGAAATTTGGATCCAGCACCGCGATACCCATTTGCGCTTTGTTTATATTTAGCTTGCCATTATCCTCGCTCACTAGCTTCGTATCTAGCGCGCCGGTCGGACAAGCGACCGTGCACGGGATATCCGGACACATATAGCAAGGGATATTTCGCGGGGTAAAAAACGGAGTGCCGTAAGGCAATCCGTCGTCTAAATCCGCAAGCTTAAGCGTATCCCAAGGACAGGCTTCTACGCAAAGCCCGCAGCGTATGCACTCGCTAAGGAAATTTTTCTCCTTTAAAGCACCTGGCGGCCTGATGAGTAGAGTTTGGGCTTTAGCCGTCGTTTGCGTACTCCAGGCAAAGCCGCCCGCGAGAACCAAACTAATCGCCTTTAACCCAAATTTTAAAGCCTCTCTTCTATTTTGCATAATTACGCCTTGTAAATTTTAACCGCACATTTTTTATAGTCGGTCTCTTTTGAGATCGGGCAAGTCGCATCTAGGCAGACTTTGTTGATAAACACGTTTTCATCAAAAAACGGCACGTAAACTAGACCCATCGGCGGTTTATTTCGTCCGCGCAGATCGATTCTTGCTTTTACCTTACCGCGGCGAGATTCGACCCAAACGACGTCGTTATGCTGTAATTTTAGCTTTTGCGCATCGCCCTCGTGCATGTAGCAAAGAGCCTCTGGAACCGCACGGTAAAGCTCAGGAACACGCATAGTCATAGTGCCGGTGTGCCAGTGCTCCAAGACGCGACCCGTGCATAGCCATAGCGGATAGGTATCGTCGGGCATCTCGCAAGGATCCATATAAGGACGGAAGAAAATTTTGGCCTTATTAGCGATAGAAAATTTCTCGTCTCCGCTAGTTACTTTGGTCAAATCGCCTTTTTGCAACTTGGCTTTTTTATTTCCGTAGAATGCAAACTGCTTGCCCTCCTCGGCAAATTTTTTGGCATACGGATCATATTTGGCGTTAAATCTCCACTGAGTTTCTTTGCCGTCTACTACAGGCCATCTTAGACCGCGCACTTTGTGATAGGTATCAAAGTCGGCTAGATCGTGTCCGTGACCGGAGCCAAATTTGCGGTAATCTTCCCAAAGGTATTTTTGGATGAAAAATCCGTATCCCTCAAATACCTTGCCGTCCGAGCCGACTACTTTTCTGCTGTCGCCGAAAACTTCAGAGTTATCGAAATCTTCCATTATCGCGTCTTTTGCAGGGTAGCTCTTAGCCTCTTCGTTTGCGAAAAGCACGTAAAATAGCGTATCTTCTTCGCTATAACCCATGGCTTTTGCCTCGTCTAGCACGCTTGGAAGCGTTAGCTTATCGTCCACTTTTTGTTCGCCCCAAACCTCTTTTAGCTTAAAGCGCTTAGCAAATTCTAACATTTGCCACGTGTCGCTCATCGCTTCGCCTACCGGAAGGACTTGCTGACGCCAGTGCTGTGTTCTACGCTCGGCGTTACCGTATGCGCCCCATTTTTCGTATATCATTGCAGTTGGCAGGATAAGGTCGGCGACCTTAGCCGAGATACCAGGATACGGGTCGCTCACGATGATAAAATTATCCATTTCGCGGGCTGCTTTGATCCAGTGGTTTGCGTTTGCGGTGTTTTGCCATGGGTTATTTACCTGCACCCACGCCCATTTCATCTTTCCATCTTCCATATCGCGCATCATTTTTACGTAGTGGGAGGCGACTTTCGGATTTAGCGTGTTTTTAGGCAGTTTCCAAATTTTCTCGCTTATTTCGCGGTGTTCGGCGTTATCTACGACCATATCCGCAGGCAAGCGATGAACGAAAGTACCGACCTCGCGTGCCGTTCCGCATGCGCTTGGTTGTCCAGTTAGCGAGAAAGCGCCCTCGCCCGGTTTTGCTTGTTTACCAAGAAGCATATGTACCATATAGGCTTGCTCGTTTACCCATGTACCGCGTTGGTGCTGGTTAAAGCCCATTGTCCAAAAGCTAACTACTTTTCTACCTTTTTCGATGTACCAGTCGGCTAGTTGCTTTAGTTTTTTCTTAAATTCTTCCAAATCCTCGTTTGGATCGCCTTTTATTAGCGGAGCGGAGAAGTCAAGCGTATAAGGTTTAAGAGCTTCTTTAAATTCCTCAAACGTGATTTGCCAGTGTTTGCCCGCGGTAGCCGTATTTTTATTTTCCATCACGTCACCCTCTTTATAGCCTAGATAGCCCAGAGTCACGCCCTCGTTTTTGCTTAGTTTCTTATGAAGCTCCGTCTCCACGACATCTTTTTCGTTTGAGTAGTTAGGATGATTTGGATTATTTCTAAGCCCGTAGCCGATATCTACCGGTCCCGTCGCAAATACGCAGTGGCTATTTACGTAGTCCCAATCGATGGCTTCAGGATGATTATAAACGATCTCGTGAGCGATATAGTTCCAGATAGCTACGTCGCTTGACGGAGCAAAGATAATCTCCGTATCGGCGATATTTGACGTTCTAGTCGAATACGTGCTTAAATTTACGACCTTTACGCGCTCAGGGTCGCTTAGCTTTTTATCGCTGACGCGCGCCCAAAGTATCGGGTGCATCTCGGCCATATTAGCGCCCCAAGCCACGATAGTATCAGTTAGCTCGATGTCATCATAGCAGCCTGCTGGCTCGTCTATACCAAATGTCTGCATAAAGCCAGTGACCGCGCTTGCCATACAGTGGCGAGCATTCGGGTCAATAGAGTTGCTTCTAATACCCGCTTTCCATAGTTTGACGGCTGCATAACCCTCTAAAATAGTGTATTGACCCGAGCCAAAAACGCAGGCTGAATGCACGCCGTTTTTCTTCATGGTCTCTTTATATTTTTCAGCCATGATGTCAAAGGCTTTTTCCCAGCTAATTGGTTTGAATTTGCCCTTTTTGTCAAATTCGCCCTTTTCGTTTACGCGCAAAAGCGGCTGAGTGATGCGGTCTGAGCCGTACATGATTTTAGCGTTAAAATAGCCCTTGATGCAGTTTAGGCCACGGTTTACTGGTGCTTCAGGGTCGCCTTTGACGGCTACGATTTTGCCCTCTTTGGTTGCGATCATTATACCGCAGCCAGTTCCGCAGAACCTACATGCAGCCTTATCCCAGCGCCAGCCCTTTTCAGCTGCGTTTTGCGCAGCTGCCATAGAGCTAGGCAGCGCTATACCGGCACTCGCGCAAGCAGCCGAAGCGGCGGCACTTTTTATAAAATCTCGTCGATCCATTTTCTCTCCTCGTTTATTTTTTAAGATAGTCCTTAAAAATCAGACAGATATTAACCGTTACAACCTAAATTTAAGTTGATTAAAAATAACTAATTCTTTGGCAATATTTGGAATTCAAATTAAGACCAAAATTATCTTTATTTTGCCTATTTTAGGGATAAAGCTTAAAAGTACGAATAAATATAAAGCTTTATATTTACTAGATCTAATATGCTTTTTGATAACAAAACCCATAATATCCCAGAAACTTTTTTTAAAATATAAATTTAACGTATAAAATCGTAACACTTTTTCATTGTAAATATAAAGCTATATATCAAGTAGAAAACAGTGGTCTATTTTTAAATTTAGCCTTTTAAAAGCGCTAATTTTAGGCTAAATTATCATAGGTATAAAATTGATTAAAATTCAAGACCGTATAGCTCATAAATTAAAAATTTAATCAAATTTGCGAGCTATATTTAAATTTTATTTTTAATTTTTAAAATACAAATATAAATTAAATTTTACCTTTTATATTTTGTAGCTTTTTGGTAATACCCGTATCTTTAAAGTGCAAATTTAAAAATGCGCTGTATAATTTGCTCAAATTTAGCCAAGGGATAAAAATGCCGCGACCTACGAATAAAATAGACTTACTAAGTGCTTCAGAGACAAATTTTAAAAAGCTTTTATCTCTAGTTGAAAGCATGAATGAGGCAGAGCAAGAGGCCAAATTTGACTTCGAGGATAGAGATAAATGCGTCCGAGACGTGCTCGCACACCTTTACGAGTGGCACTTGCTTTTGATAAATTTTATCCAAAAGAACCTAAGCGGTGAGCGGACTGCGTTTTTACCCGAGCCGTATAACTGGAAAACATACCCGCAGATGAACATGCAAATTTGGCGCAACCACCAAGATACGCCGCTTTGCGAGGCTAAAACCCTGTTAGCACAAACTCACGAAAAAGCAATGCAGCTTACGGCAAATTTTAGCGACGAGGAGCTTTTTGCGCGCGGATATTTTAACTTCACAGGCAATCTAAACCTCGCCGCCTACATTACCAGCAGCACCTCATCACACTACGACTGGGCGATAAAAAAGATAAGAAAGCACAAAAGAAGTCTAAAAACTAGCTTGTGATCTGCCGCTTTACTAGTCAAATTTAGGCAGGCAAATTCGCCAAATTCGGTCGCCCATCGCTTTAAATGCGTCTTAACATTAAGCTAAATTTAGCTAGATTTAGACTTTTAAATTTCAGGAGAATGAATGAAAATAAAATTTTCTCTCATAGCTGCCGTTTTGTCGCTAACAGGATGCGGCGATAACAACATCGATATCGTCAAAAACTACACGCTACCGATAAAAAAATCAATGACGATAGGCGCCGCCGTTGACGGCTACAAGGGCTGCCAAAAGGTAAAATGGGAAGACGTTAGCGGAAACGATCTAAAACTGGTCAAGGCAACTTGCGAGGTTAGTAGCGACGTGCTCAAGGCGGAATTTGACAAACAAAACGCTCGCTACGAAGAGGCCGTGCAAAAAGCCAAAGACGACGCGCAAAAAAGCCTAGAAAAGACGCTAGAGCGGATAATGAATAACTACAACGAACTAAAAACCGAGGGTAGCAGCGACGCAAACAAAGAGGAGATGCTGGCGCTAGCGAATAAATTTTGTAAATACGACGAAGAAAAAGCAAAGAAAAGTAGCTTCAGTGCGCCCGTAAACTGCGATAACGATGCGATCGCGGACGAGCTCGCAAACAAATACAAGCTAAACGGCAATGCCTTTTTATTTAGCACCTTCGTAAGCCAGTTTCAATGGGCCGCGCTTGATTCGCAACGCCCGCCAAAACCGATATTTTTCGGAGATATGCCAAAACAGATAAACTCGCGCTCGTACGAGCTCAAATTTATCATCAACACCGATAAAACCGTCGATATCGACCGCAAAGCCGTGATGATAGAAGACGGCGAACGTAAAGAGATCGGCAGTGGCGTACTCGGTAAATTTTACGAAAGATAGGCCTTCATTTATAGCTTGCTCGGGCGAACGATTTGCCCTTGCAAGCTGTAAATTTGCTTTTATTTTCGGCCAATCCATACAAAGCGCGAAAGTAAATTTAGATCGCTACGGACAAATTTCAGCCTTTAAATCCACGCTATTTTTTCAAATCTCGTTTTATCAAATTTAACGGTTCTTGATTTTATCTTTTAAATTTAGGTGCAAATTTGCTCAAAAAGATCAAATTTATGCCGATTTTACGAAGCTAAATTTGCGACGATAACACAAAATAAAAAGAAGTAGCGGACGCGTCAAATTTGCGTCCGCATTAAAGTAGCTAGTTTAGAAGGCTAAATTTATACCCGAGCTGCAGCCAAAGCTCGTTGTTATCGGTCTTTCTAACGGCTCCTCTGGTATCAAAGTTCTTTCTTTCAAGAGCCGTGTACGTGACGCTTGCGCTTAACCCCTTGATCCACGGCATATCGTAGCTAGCCTGCGCCGCCCAGCCTTGAACATTCATGTGCGTGTTAGCCGCGGTCGGACCGGCGTTGCGGTGAGGGGCGTCTTGTTTGCCTTTTACTAGATGTAGTTTTGCTTTTAGACCCTCAGCGCCCACTTCTTTAAAGTCGTACTCAAACAAAAGCTTATGCGTATTCATACCCGCATATCCTGTAAACACGAAAGGTCCGCGGATAGGAAGCAGCGTGTATGAGCCAGGACCATTACCTAGACCAAACGCCAAAGCGTCGTTGTCGCCGACGGTCGTATAGGCATAAGAGGCGCTAAAGCCCACGAAATCATAAATGCCGGCTCTTAGACCGATCATATTTCCGTCGTAGTTTAGATCCTCTAGGCCTCTTGTGGTGCGAGACCCCTTGTACATCGCGTCAAAACCGAGCTTAAAGTCGCCGACGGGTACTTTATAGTTCGCCTCGGCTAGGTAGAAGTTTATATCGCCCTGCAGCGCGCCGCGCCTAAGATCGGTCACTCTAGCGTATGCGCCGGTTAGTTTTAGATTCGGGATGCTTTGATTTATGACCGCGCCGGTAAAGATATTGTCAAACTCATACGCCACAGGCCCCATACCGCCGACAATTACTCTATCTTTAAAGTGCGGAGCGCGTCCCTCTTTGCCGCCCGTTACGACGGCGCTTCTGCCTTGAAATTTATAATACCAGCCGCCGATCAATGCGGTGTTTGGTATGTCTTTATTTACGATCGTTAGACCCTCAAACGCCTCTTTAAATGCGCGCGTCGGATTGCCCGCTACTAGCGGAGTGTTTACGTACTGACGGCCGAATTTTATATCGGTCTGCCCTATACCGTAGCCCAGATACGCTTCGGACATTACCGCGCCCTGCGTTCTCCACTCTTTATCGTACAAGGTGCCGCTTTTTCTCATGCTGTTAAACGGCAAGAAGTTGCCCTGCCCCGTAACTCCGAGCCTAAAGCCGTAAAACGGATCGGTCACGTAGCCAAGCTCAAGCTGTATAGACGTCAGCTGCTCGTCGTGTATCGGCGCGCGCTCGTCTTTTTGATCCACATAGGTAGCTTGGATCTTGCCTGCTAGTTTTCCTTTGGT
>CAURMS010000060.1:0-7118 GCA_963526085.1 uncultured Campylobacter sp.
ATAAATCTCAAAAGTCAAAACCACAGTTTAACAAACTATGATGGCTTTAAGCGGAGTAGAGACGATACTGCCTAAATTTGATGTCAAATTTATACCGTGGCTAGCTACGTAACCGCCTGCGCCGCCTATCGAATTTACAGCCGTCATTATATAGCCGACGACAACGTTCGCTCCCACGCCAAATCCAACGCAGCCGATCATTAGCACGATCATGCCAAGCACCATAAATATCGGGCTTTCTTTTGCGTTTTCCCAAATTTTCTGATCTCTTGGAGTTCCGGCAAAGATTACGGCATAAAGCTTAAGGTGCATGCCGACTAACACGCCAGTTAGCGCTAAAGCAACGACTGAAAGCGTAAAGGCGTATCTAGTAAAGATGCCCTGCTCTAACGCGCCTTGAAGCATGCCTTGATATGTAAACCACTCTGATACGAAGCCGTTAACTGGAGGAAGCGCTGCGATACCCATGATACCGATAAACATACCCACAGACGTCCAAGGCATCTTTTTAGCTAAGCCACCTAGCACGTCCATATCGCGAGTGTGCGTAGCGTGCAAGACCGAACCCGCACAAAGGAACAATAGTCCTTTAAATATCGCGTGGTTAACTACGTGGTAGCATCCGGCTAAAAATCCGATCGCAGCAAGAGTGTTATTTCCCGCAGCTAGACCATACAAACCGGTACCAAGACCAAGCAAGATGATGCCGATATTTTCAACTGAGTGATAAGCAAGAAGCGCTTTGTAGTCGTGCTGACAAAGAGCGTAAAGAACGCCAAACAGTGAGCTAGCAGCACCCAGGATCAAAACCGTCAAACCAAAGTAAATGCTTAAAGGTAAGAAAAGCGTAAATTTAACTAGTGTAAATAGCGCAACCTTAATCATTACGCCGCTCATTAGAGCAGAGACGTTTGAAGGAGCCGCAGGGTGAGCCATCGGTAGCCATACGTGAAACGGCCACATACCCGCTTTACTACCAAATCCTACTAGGAATAGTATAAACACCACGACGCTAGCCGCAGTCGGCATATTTAGATGGGCAAATTTACTAAACTCGGCGCTGCCGGCATAGTGAGCCATTATTAGCAGTCCGCACGTGATGCAAAACGCACCGACCTGAGCGATGCCAAGATATACCATCACCGCTTTTAGCGTGCCTTTGCCGTCGTTTACGAGGATGAGGAAAGACGAAATAAGCGTCATAAGCTCCCACAAAACGACGAAGCAAAATACGTTATTTGCGCTGATGACTAGAAGCATCGAAAGGATGAAAAGGTTAAACAAACAGGCGAAAACGCCTACGCTTGCTTTTTTTATGTATTCCTCCGCGTAGCTCATGCCATAGACGCTGCTGGCAAAGCCGATAAAGACGACTACGAAGCTAAAGAAATTTCCAAGCGGAGTTAGCTCGAATTTCGGCGCGTATAAAAAGTCTCCGCCAAGAGCAAAGCCCTGTATCGTCCCCATATGCGCCACAAAGTAGCAAAGCGCGTAAAAACAGCTGATCGCGCTTAGTCCAAAGCCGATTTTGACGGCTGATTTTTGAGCGCCGTAGAGCAGGATGCTAACGGCGGCGCTAACTAAGAAAAGTAGATACACGCCTACCATCTCGCACCCCCTTTTGCGCCGCTATTTTCGTCGTTTATAGCGCGCGAATTTGACGCCGCTTGCTCTCTTGCCTGCTCGCTAGGAGTTTTGTCAAGCTCCTTGATAACGATGACGTCGCCCTCGCCGTCCACGTCCTGAGCGCCGATATCGGCTAAAACGTGAGGCTCTTTTAAATTTCCGCTTCCGCGTAAAATTTTATCGACGAAAGCCTGAGCGGCTTCTTGCTCGATCTTGTTGCCAAGCTTGTGATGGCTGTGCAAAGGATCGACCATGATGATCGCACTGGTCGGACAAACCTCGACGCACGCAGGGCCGTTTTCGCGCCCGAAGCACATATCGCACTTTATCGCAGTGTTTTTTGCGCCGGCTTGACTTTCGATTTCGAGGTAGTATTTCGGCTCTACCGCGTAATTAACGGACGGCATGAGCTCGGCGCTTGAGCTTATCGCGCCGTAAGGGCAAGCGATAGTGCAGAGTTTGCAGCCTATACATATCTCCTCGTGAAGCTCGATGTAGTTATCGTCAAACCTGAGTGCCCCGGTAGGGCACACGTTCGCGCAAGGACCGTCATCACACTGGCGACACTGCGTCGGCATGACGCCTTTTGCTTGACGGAGCACTGTTAGTCTAGCTTTTGAAAGCTTACCACGCTCGTAAGCGCTACGAAAACAGGCCGCCATGCAAGTAGCGCAACCGATACAACGTTTGTAATCGGCGATCACAAATTTATGTTGTTTCATAAATTCTCCTTTCTACTTGTTTTACGATTCTTGATTTCTCTTAAATCTTGGACTAATTGTATTACTTTTAGAAATTTATTTCCGTCATTTAGCTGACGAATTTTGTATTTTTTAGATTAATTTTTATGAATTATTTATTTTTAAGCTTATCTTTAAATTTACGGTAGAATAGGCACTTTTTTAAACTTATACGAAGATAAAAATATTACGCGTAGACTATCTAATGCACTAAAAAGAGTGTTTTAGTCCTATAATGTTTCAGAAAACTTAAGCCAAAATTTAATCGTAGCCTTTAAAAATTTGACGGAATACTTTTTGCTAGAACTAACCGTTAGTAATATAAAAAGGATAAAAATGCAGATCAAAAACGGCGCTTCAAACGAGACTTTAAAGACCTTGGCAAACCGAGTCGGTCAAAGCCAAAAGGGCGATAAATTTTTAGCCGGCTCTACGCTTGCGGCGGCAAATTTGACCGGTTTTGCCCAGATGCTGGATAAATTTAACGAAAAAGCAAATTTAAGCAGTGCGACGGATAAATTTGACGGCGGCGAGGACAGCTCGCTTTTACGAAATTTAGCACGCGACGAAAACGAAGCGCAAATCTATGCCAAACTAGAACGCGAAGCCAAAGAAGCCGCGAAAATGTTTAAGCAATTTGATTTTATGCAGATGATGACGAAACTAGAAATGGGCAATCTAAAAGACGGCGAGCGAGCGGAAATCTTTGCTAAAATGAACAAAATCGCAAGGGAAATTTGAGCGCAGTTAAATTTCCGCCCGATCTCTCAAAAAAATACTCTGTAAAGATTACTACAAATAAATTTAAGCCAAATCGCCAAACTACGCGCACCAGCTCTTAGAGAGTCAAATTTAAGCCAAATTTCCTCGCCATCTTTTCTTAAATTTTTGTATATTTTATCTGTTTTTTGATAAAATCGCGAATTTTAAGGACAAGGAAAATTTGAATATGAACTATGATATTATCGTCGTCGGAGGCGGTCACGCAGGCATCGAAGCCAGCCTCGCCGCCGCAAAAATGGGCAAAAAAACGCTACTAATCACCATCCTAGCCGAGCAAATCGGCGCAGCTAGCTGCAACCCGGCAATAGGGGGCCTAGCAAAAGGCCACCTCGTAAAAGAGATCGACGCTCTGGGCGGACAGATGGGGCTGACGACCGATGCCGTGGGTATACAGTTTCGCGTACTAAACGAGAGCAAGGGCCCGGCCGTGCGAGGCAGCCGCGCTCAGATCGATATGGACCGCTACCGCGTCTATATGCGAAACTTGCTGCTAAATACGCCAAATCTTGAAATCAGCCAAGAGATCGCAACGCAAATTTTAAGCTCGGACGGCGAGATCACGGGCGTAAACACCCACCTAGGCAACGAGTATAAAACCAGCAAGCTCATCATCACGACGGGTACGTTTTTAAACGGGCTAATTCACGTCGGATTTAACAAACTAGAAGCCGGCCGCGTGGGCGAGCTAAGCGCTAAAAATCTAAGCGATAGCCTGCGCGAACTAGGCCTAGAGGTCGGCAGGCTAAAGACCGGCACCTGCCCGCGCGTGGACGCTAAAAGTATCGACTTTAGCGTGCTTGAGATCCAAGGCGGCGACGAGAGCCCGAGCCCCTTTAGCTTCCGCACGCGAGACTTCGCGCCTACGCAGCTGCCTTGCTACATCGCCTACACGAACGAAACCACGCACGACATCATCCGCTCAAATTTCGACAAAGCGCCGCTATTTACAGGCCAGATAGAGGGCGTGGGTCCGCGCTACTGCCCGAGCATCGAGGATAAGATAAATAGATTCGGCGACCGCGATAGGCATCATCTTTTCGTCGAGCCGCAGACGCTAGAGGCCACGGAGTACTATATCAACGGCTTTTCTACTAGCCTGCCGTATGAAGTGCAGGTCGCGATGCTGCGCTCGGTCAAGGGCTTTGAAAACGCTCGCATCGTGCGCCACGGCTACGCGATCGAGTACGACTACGTCCAGCCGACCGAGCTAAAACATACACTAGAGACCAAAAAGGCGCGCGGACTCTATCTCGCAGGCCAGATCAACGGCACCACGGGCTACGAGGAAGCGGGTGCGCAAGGGCTGATGGCCGGCATAAACGCAGCGCTTGCGCTTGATGGCAAAGAGCCGTTCGTCCTGCGCCGCGACGAGGCCTACATCGGCGTTCTCATCGACGATCTCGTGACTAAGGGCACGAAGGAGCCCTACCGTATGTTTACCTCGCGCGCCGAGTATAGGCTGCTTTTGCGCGAGGATAACGCCGTGCTGCGCCTAGGCGGATACGGCCGCAAGCTTGGCTTGCTAGACGAAGCGACGTTTGAGAAAATAGAAGCCATAAGGTCAAATTTGACTCGCGGACTAGAGCTGCTAAACAGCACCGAGATCACGCCGACAAAGCAAAATTTAGAGCTTTTAGCTAGCCTGGACGAGGAGATAATCAGCCAAAATTTGACCCTGCAAAAAATCGTCGCTAGAAAAAGCTTCACGGGCGAAAAGCTACGCAAGCTAGATCCGTTTTTTGAGGCGCTCGACGAAGCAAGCTTGGAGCAAATTTTAACCGAAGCCAAATACCAGCACTACATCGCCGAGCAAAACAAGCAGATCGACCGCATGAAAGATATGATGAGCGTGAAAATCCCCGAAGGCTTTAGCTTCCGCGGTATCAGCGGACTTAGCAACGAAGTGGTCGAAAAGCTAGAAAGATTTGCCCCGCCGACGCTCTTTGCGGCTAGCGAGATCAGCGGCGTGACGCCTGCGGCGATAGACATCTTACATATTTATATAAAGATGAACGCATCAAAGTAAAAAATGCAATCATAAGCTATATAGACTTTTATAGTTATTATTTTTTACTATGCAATAAGTCAGCCAAAGACAGAATATACTTAAATATGGAGATTATATGATAGATGAAATTTTAAATGGATTTAGGTATTTTGCAAACAGATACGCTCAAGATATAACATATCGCAAAGGCGACAAAACAACACACGATAAATTAAGTAATTTTTGTGAAAACTTTAAAATTTTTTCTAATGATATATTTAGTAAATTTAAGATTGTAGATCATGGGAAGTGGCAAAACAGCGGAAACATTTCAAAGTATATATGGAATAGATATAAGCCTTTTGAGAATGATTCACATTTAGTTATTTATTTTGCCGTTTTAGCAAAACCTAGCAATTTTTATGTATCCATAGGACTAATCGATACAAAACTGAGCGACGCAGAAAAAAACTAAAAAATGAAATATATAACTTTTTGGAGTCAGAATGCAAAAAGATACATATACCTGGCTTTAGGCTTGATAAACTTGCATGGGAAAAGTATATATATTTCGCCATAGAAAATATAGAGACATTTACAACCCTTGACTATACAAGCCTACTCAATGCACTAACAAATGTATATCAGCTAGCATACAATAAATATTATAAAAATATAGAAAACAACAAACAAACTAATAGCAATAACACAGAGAGTGACACAATGAACAAAACATACCAACTAAATCAAATTTTATACGGCCCTCCAGGCACAGGAAAAACATATAGTGTTATTGGCACAGCGCTAGAAATTATAGAAGGTAATGCTTCTAATGATAGGTATAAATTTAGAGAATATGTAGAAAACGGGCAGATAAAATTCGTAACATTTCATCAAAGCTATGGATACGAGGAATTCGTAGAGGGAATTAAGGCAAAAAATGATGCCAACGGAAATTTGCAATACGAAGTTGAAGAAGGGATATTTAAAGCCATATGTCAAACAGCCAAAAAGAAAAACGAGATAATAGTAAAAACAAAAGATGATAACAAAATAATAGATGAAGACAATTTTAAAGAACTGTACGATAGTTATGTTTTGACTCTACCTGAATACTCTACATCTCCGTCAAGTAAAATTTTAACCACACAAACCGGATATGAATTTCACCTATACAAAAACACTACACCATCTATAGTTGTTCGCGCAAAAAGCGGTTCAACACCCATGTCTGTCGCATATAGCAAATTAAAAAGAGTATTGTTTGATGGTGAAGAGTATGCATACCCATCGTATGAGCCAAAAATAATTGATGATATGAAACTGGATATACAAAAACACACAGTAGATAATAGCTCTAAAAACTATGTCTTAATCATCGACGAGATCAACCGCGGAAATATATCTAAAATTTTTGGTGAGCTCATAACTCTAATAGAGCCGTCAAAAAGGCTCGGGGCAGATGACGAGATAATGGTGGAGCTGCCGTACTCAAAAGAGAAATTTGGAGTGCCGTCAAATTTATACATAATAGGTACGATGAATACAGCAGATCGCAGCATAGCCCTTATGGATACAGCACTTAGAAGAAGGTTTGAGTTTGTGGAGATGATGCCAGAATATGACGAACTAAACGAAATAAATATCGAAGGCATAAATATAGGCGAAATGCTAAAAACCATAAATGAGCGCATAGAGTATCTTTATGATAGAGACCATACGATAGGACATGCTTATTTTATGAGCGTGACAGATATGGGCGCACTTGCAAATGTCTTTAAAAATAAAATTTTACCGTTACTGCAAGAGTATTTTTACGACGACTGGGAAAAGATAAGGCTGGTTTTGGGGGATAGTCAATTTATCAAAGAAAAGAAGCCATCGAGTGGTTTATTTAAAAGCGGTACCGACTATATAAACGATAAAATCTTATACGAGATATAAAAAGAGGCCTTTTACTACAAGCAAAACTATCTAAAAAT
>CAURMS010000061.1:0-7045 GCA_963526085.1 uncultured Campylobacter sp.
ATCGTCGAAATAGCCCTGTCTAAACAGCTTTGCGATCGCCCTATCCGTGCTATCGACATTTAGCTCGTCTCCGACTTTTAGCCCCATTATCTCCTTTGCAGTTTCTGGAGACAGATGCACGAGACCTTTAAAATTTATGGAAGTTATCTGCTCGGCATTAGCCAAAACTGCGCCCAAAAGTAGTAGAAAAACGCTTTTTTTCATTGATTTAACCTAAAAGTGATGATAAGGCTGTATAATAGCACATTTTATTTTTAAACAATATAAATTTAAAAGGCGAATTTATGAAAATCGGTATCGTAGGCCTAGGACTCATCGGCGGCTCGCTCGGTCTTAGCCTAAAAAACGAAAAACTAATCAGCTGCGTTAGCGGCATGGATCTAAGTAAAGAACACGAAAAACAGGCGGTGCAGCTCGGTCTCGTGCATGAAATTTTAACTCTTGAGCAGATGAAGCAAAAGTGCGATATGATATTTCTAGCCATCCCAGTCGAAGGCATCATAAAAATCGTCAAAGAATTTGAAGGCATCGGCGAAAACACGACTATCGTCGATCTTGGTAGCACCAAGCAAAAAATAATCGAAGCCGTGCCAGAGAGCATCAGGCAAAATTTCATCCCCGCTCACCCGATGGCCGGCACCGAGTACTCCGGCCCCACCGCCGCGTTTTCCGGGCTTTTTAAAGACGCCGTCGTAGCTATCTGCGACTTTAAAGAAAGCGGCGAGATGCACGTCAAGCGCTCGGTCGAGCTCTTTTCGCACCTAGGTATGAAGATTATTTTCATGAGCGCAGCAGAGCACGATCATCACGCCAGCGTCATCTCTCACCTGCCCCACGCCATCAGCTTTTCGCTAGCTAGCAGCGTGCTAAAAAAGGAAAACAAAAAAAATATCATCGCGCTAAGCGGCACGGGATTTAACGGCATGATCAGGATCGCCAAAAGCTCGCCAGTGATGTGGACTGATATATTTAAACAAAACAAGCAAAATTTGATAAATTCGATAGACCTTTTCAAAAAAGAGCTGGACGAATGCGAAAATTTAATCAAAAACGAGCAGTGGGACGAGCTGCGAGAATGGATGGGCGAAGCTAGAAAAATACGCGAAATTTTATAAATTCAGGCGCAAATTTACCTTAAATTTATTGCTTTTTAGTAAAATCGGTCTCTTTAAGATTTAGGAGACTTTTATGAGAAGACGCGGCAATCCAAATTTGATATTTTTTGGCGTTATTATTTTACTTTTAGTTGCGGCGATAGCTTTTTTATTTACTTCAAAAACATTTGAGCGAGAAGCGCCTAGCATAGCTATCTCGGATCAAATTTACTGGAACCTAACCTCGCCTTTGCCGATCAAAATAACCGACGAAAGCGGCGTGAAATCAGTTAAAATTTCACTCGTAGACGAAAAAGGCAGCGTAAATCTGCTAACTCAAAAATTTGAAGCGCCGTCTGAAATCGTCGATTTAAATTTGACCTTTCCTAAAACGGGATTTGGCGCGCAAAAAGATATCTATAACATCGTGATCGAGGCCACCGATACTAGCAAATGGGGATTTTTCCTCGGCAACACGCAAAAAAAAGAGGTCAAAATCACCGTCGATAACAAAAAACCAGACGTAAACATCCTAAATCACTCCTACGCCATCACCAAAGGCGGTAGCGCGACGGTCGTGTTTAAGGCGACTGACGAGATGCTAAAAGAGGTCTATATCGAGACGAATTACGGTAAAAAATTTATCCCGAGCAAATTCGTAAAAGACGGCTACTACGCTTCTTTAGTCGCCTGGCCGGCGCAGCAAGGCTCGTTTAGCGCCGACGTCGTGGCGCTTGATGCGGCGGGAAATATAACCAAAAGCAAGATAAGATTTTTCTACCAAGACAAAAAATACCGCACCTCAAAGATAAAACTAGACGGTCAAAGTAGATTTTTAAACGAAAAAATCCCGGAACTAGCGCAGCAATACGCTAAAAACTACGACGCTATGAGCAATCTGGAAAAGATGAAGTTCGTCAATGAAAATCTCCGCGAGGCAAATGAGAAAATAATCTCGCAAATCGCCGCAAAAGTCGAGATAGACGCTGCGGAAAACTTTAGCGTAAATAAATTTTACCCGCTAAAAAACGGCAAAGCCGTAGCGAGCTTTGGCGACCACAGATATTATACCTTTGAGGATAAAGACATCAGCGAAAGCTGGCACATGGGCATCGACCTAGCCTCGACGCAAAAAGCCGACATCGTCGCCAACAACGACGGCACGGTCGAATTTGCCGCAGATAACGGCATCTATGGGCGCAACATCCTGATAAATCACGGATTCGGTCTATTTTCGCTCTACGGTCACTGCAGCTCGCTAAACGTCAAAGCCGGCGACTCGGTCAAGGCGGGCGACGTCATCGCAAACACGGGCGTTACGGGTCTAGCGATGGGCGATCACTTGCACTTTGGCATGCTAGTTCAAGGCATAGAAGTGCGCCCAGAGGAGTGGATGGATAACGGCTGGATGAAGGATAACGTAACGGACGTTTTAAGCGCGGCTAAAAAAATGGTCGAATAAATTTGCCATTTTGTTGTAAATTTGTTGTATAATGGCAAGAATAAGAAAAATAAGGGCGAAATTTTGAAACAAACAACCATAAAATCAACTGTAGAAGGCGTAGGCATCGGACTTCACAAGGGCGAGCCGATAAAAATTACGCTTGAGCCGCTCGGGGCAAATTCGGGAATAATATTTTATAGAAAAGACCTCGGAGTGAGCTTTAAAGCAGAGCCAAAAAACGTGATAAACACTCAAATGGCTACCGTTATCGGCGGCAAAGAGGGCTACATTTCGACGATCGAGCACCTCCTTAGCGCGATAAACGGCTACGGCATCGACAATATCCGCATAGTCCTAGACGCCAACGAAGTTCCAGTTATGGACGGCTCGGCGATAAGCTACTGCATGATGCTGGATGAAGCGGGCACGGCTGAGCTAGAAGCAGATAAAAAAGTAATCGTAATCAAGCGCCCAGTAGAAGTAAATAAAAACGGAAAATTCGCCAGAGTAACGCCGTCAAATAACCCGAAATTCGACTTTACTATCAAATTTGCCCACCCGATAATCGGCGAGCAAAACTACGTGTTCGAGTTTAGCAAACAAGCCTACATCGAGGAGATCGCACGCGCCAGAACGTTTGGATTTTTAAAAGACGTGCAGATGCTAAGAGCGCAAAATTTAGCCCTCGGCGGCAGCCTAGATAACGCCGTGGTTATCGATGATAATAAAATTTTAAATCCCGAAGGTCTGCGCTTTGAAAACGAATTCGTTCGACATAAAATTTTAGACGCGATCGGCGATCTAAGCTTGATGGGCGCGCCATTGATGGCTGATTATACGAGCTTTGCGGGTAGTCACGAGCTAAATCACGAGCTAACGCTAGCTATCCTAAACGACGATAAAAACTACGAGATCGTCACGCTAAAAGGCGATTTTGCGCGCGAATATCAAAAGGTATTTGCATAAAAAATATCCAAATTTTAGTTATCGCTCTTAGCTCGCCGCTAATCGTCGGTATTTATGACGAAAACGGCGAGCTTATAGATCAAATTTCTAGCTAAAAAAAATCCGACGTCTCACTCGTAAAAATAATGGATGAGATTTTAAACGGCGGTAAATTTAATCTACAAAAAATTATCTATGCAAACGGTCCTGGTAGCTTCATGGGCGTCAAGGTCGCATACGTCGTTTTAAAGACGATTAGTATAGTAAAAGAGTGCGAATTTTACGCAGTTAGCGGCTTTGAGCTAAACGGCGGCGCACCGATACGGGCAAATAAAAACTTAAGCTTCGTAGATACGCCTGAAGGCATCAAGCTACAAAAAGCGCAAGCGGGCGAATTTGGCTTGCCACAAAATTTAGCCGTTTTAAATCTAAATTTAGATACCCTACCAAATTACGTTATTCAAGCCGTTTAGGAGATTTCTTGCAAATTTTAGTTCCCGCCACGAGCGCAAACATCGGCCCCGGCTTTGACGCCTTGGGTCTTGCCTTAGAGCTACACAACACAGTCGAGATAACAAGGGCAAACTTCGCCTCCGTGAGCATTTTGGGCGAAGGCAAAGACAACGCGCTTCTTAAGAAAAACAACATTTTTTTATCTATTTTCAATGAAATTTACCTCAAACTATCGGGCAAAAAAGATACTTTTCGTATGATTTTTACCAATCAAATCCCGTTTTCTCGCGGCCTTGGCAGCTCCTCTGCAGTTATCACTTCAGCCATCGCGGCAGCTTATGCGGCAGCGGGATTTAAGGCGGATAAAAATGCTATTTTAAACCAAGCGTTAGTTTACGAAAATCACCCGGACAACATAGCTCCTGCAACGCTTGGCGGTTTTGTGAGCTCGGTCGTTGAAAACAGCAAGGTAAAATCTCTAAAAAAACCTTTAAGCGCCGATATCAAAGCCGTCGTCGTGATCCCGGATAAGCCCATGAGCACGAACGAATCGCGCACCAAGCTACCTAAAAATTTCACGATGAGCGAGTGCGTTAGTAACCTCTCTCATGCCGCATTTCTCACGGCTTGCTTTTTTAGCGAAAATTACGAGCTTTTAAGGACGGCGGCAAAAGACGTCATGCACGAGCAAATCCGCATGCAAAACCTGCCAGAGCTCATTGAAGTGCGCAAGATAGCCTACGAAAACGGCGCTCTTTTAAGTACCCTTTCAGGCAGCGGATCGAGCTTTTTAAACATCGTTTACGCGGACGATGCGGCAAATTTAAAACAAAAACTACAAGATAAATTTAAGAGCTTTCGAGTTGAAATTTTTAATTTTGACAACGACGGGATAAAAATCCTACAAAGCTAAAAAAAAGCTAAAAGAAGTTATAATAATGGCTCAAAAATTTATCCCTATCAGGACGTGCGTGGTCTGCAAAAAGCGCTTTGAACAGCAAATTTTGCGTAGATACAGACTGATAAATTCTTCGCTATTTTTCGGAAACGGAAACGGACGCAGCTTTTATCTTTGCGAGGAATGTCTAAAAAAAGACGAGAAAATTTTAAGAAAATCGCTCGGAAGGGCCGCGGGTAGTTTTATCGCGACGCTACAAAACGGGCAAAATTTAAAGGAGATACTCTTAAATGGGGACTGTTCGAATTTCAGAGATAGCAAATGAGCTCGGCTACAATAGCAAAGAGGTTTTGGAAAAGGCTATTGAGCTTGGGCTAAAGGTCAAAACGCACTCAAGCGGCGTTAGTCCTGAAGAAGCGGAGGCGCTATACACCTACATCCAAACCGGCGAGATCCCCGAAGCTCTCAAGAAAAAACCGGAAAAGAAAAAACCGACCGTAAAAAAAGCGGAAGCCAAAGAGGGCAAAGAGGAAAAAGAAAGCAAGCCAAAAGAGGCCAAAAAACCAAGCTCCGCAAAAGAAGAAAAGCCTTTGCCAAAAGAAAAAGTAGAAACAAAAAACGACGAAAAATCCGAAAAAGAACAAAAAACAGTCACTCAAAAACCTGCAGAAAAAGCGCCTGAGCCAAAAATCCAAGCAGCCCCCAAAGAGGAGCCAAAAGCCCAACCTGTGACTACCGAACCAGTTCAGCCAAAAGAAAGCCTAGCCGACGTTAGCCTACAAAAAAGACGCGGCCTAGTTATCGTAAAAAAGAAAAAAGACGAGCAGCCAGCGCTTAGGGCAAGCGAGAGAAGAGAGTCTGCGCCGGCACTAAATTTGGAAAGTATGTTTAAATTTAGCGACGAAAAGATCGAACGCAAAAAGAAAAAAGAGAAAAAACCGGTCATCGCAACCAAAAAAGACGGCGCTACAAAGATGGATCTACTCGGCGACCGCGACATGGCCGATATCGTTATAGACGATGAGGACGTGGTTATATTGCCTGATTTTTCCGTACGAACGCAAACTCCGGAGCCTCAAAAAACAAGACAACCTGCAAATACCGGCTATAAACCGGTACTAAATACATCGGTAAGTTCATTTCTAGAGCAAGGTACTGCGCGCAGGCCTCGTAAAAAACATAAAAAATCGCAACGAGCCGACCACAACAGCGAGGCGGTAACCTACGTTGAGATACCAAAAGAGATCCGTCTTTACGAATTTGCCGACAAGATCAACAAGCAACCGAGCGAAATCATCGGCAAGCTCTTTATGTTAGGCATGATGACGACTAAAAACGACTTCCTGGACGAGGATGCGATAGAGATTTTGGCTGATGAGTTCGGCATCGAGGTAAATATCGTCGATACGCAAGAAGCATTTGACTACGTTAAAGCCTACGACGAAGAAGAGGAACAACTAGACGATACAAATTTGACCGTCCGAGCTCCTGTTATAACCATCATGGGTCACGTCGATCACGGCAAAACCTCTCTACTAGACTACATCAGAAGCTCGCGAGTAGCAGCAGGCGAAGCAGGCGGCATCACGCAGCACGTAGGCGCCTATATGGTAAATAAAAACGGCAAAAACATTACCTTTATCGATACTCCGGGCCACGAAGCTTTCACGGCTATGCGCGCTAGAGGAGCCAAGATCACCGATATCGTCATTATCGTGGTCGCAGCCGACGACGGCGTGAAACCGCAAACCAAAGAGGCTGTGAGCCATGCAAAAGCCGCTGGCGTGCCTATCATCATCGCGATAAACAAGATGGATAAAGAGGCTGCAAACCCCGACAAAGTAAAAAGCGAACTAGCAGAGCTGGATATCCTATCTACCGACTGGGGCGGCACGTACGAGTTCGTACCGATCTCCGCAAAAACAGGTATGGGTATAGACGATCTGCTTGAGATCGTACTCTTGCAGGCTGAAATTTTAGAACTAAAAGCAAACGTAAAAGCAAACGCAAAAGCGGCCATAATAGAAAGCTCGCAGCAAAAAGGCCGCGGTCCGGTAGCTACCGTTATAGTTGAAAACGGCACTCTAAAAGTCGGCGATATCGTGGTCGCAGGCGTCGCGTACGGTAAGATAAGAAGCATAACCGACGATCAGGGCAAAATTTTAAAAGAGATAAAACCGGGCGAATGCGGCGTGATAATGGGTCTTAGCG
>CAURMS010000062.1:0-7012 GCA_963526085.1 uncultured Campylobacter sp.
ACCCTATCCGCCTTGCCCTCTTTTTTAAGTTGCGATAGCATAGATAGATATCTAACAAAATCAATTTTTTTATTATTTATTTTTATATTATTGCAAAAATCCGGCGCAAAAAAATCTTTATATTTTTCATTGATATAATATAATGCCTCCCTACTTTCTTGAGGGGTTAAAGATGTGCCTTGTATGTTAATATTTTTAAAAAGAGCTGAATAGAATTTTGTTACTTCGTTTTCATTAGTTCCATTTGGTACTATATAAGAAAAACCCAAAAAATTATCTTTCCAAAAATCTTCATTAATTTCTTCTATCTTCAAAGAATTATAACAATGGTCTTTTATATTTTCAAGTATTTCCTCCTTGCTTCTTCCTTTTATAGTTAATTTATCAAATCTCCACTCTATCATATTATTTTCATCGTCATCCATATTGTCATCATTATTATCGGCAAACATATCATCGCTATTCTTTTTAGCATTTTTGTCCCTGTCCGGGAAAATACCCAAATACGACAACAATATACTAGTTAATCTTTGTTGTCCGTCTATAATAATATTTTCGTCTTCGCGACAACCTATTGTAATAGACGGAATAAACTGTTTTTCTCTAAAAGCCTTAATTAGCGTCTTTGTTTGAGTATCTTCCCAAACAAAATAACGTTGATACGGCGGAAGCTTTATATCCTGCTTTAAAATCAAATCAATCCAATGTTTTAGAGAATATTCTCCATAGTAAACTTTATTTTCCATGCTGATACCTTTCTTAAAAAATAAAAATACTTTTATATATTTACATCCATATAGACTTTTATTAACTCTACAATCTTATCTCTTTTATATCGGCGATCTTAAGAAATTCCGCGTAAATTTGTCCAACAAGCGCAAGGCGGTTTTTACGCACGAGCTCATCCTCGGCGTTTATCATTACGTTGTCGAAAAACTCGTCTATCGCAGCTTTTAGACCGAAAAGATTTTTTAGGCGTTCGCTATATGAGCCGCCGGCTTTTACCACTGCCTTAAACGCATCGTTTAGCTTTCTCTCGCTCTCGTTTTCAAATTTAGCTTCATCGACCGAGCCGAAATTTTCGTCCTTGATGATGTTTGCTAGACGCTTAAAGGTGCTAAAATTTTGCCTAAAGTCCTCCGCCGCGCATATAGCGCCCAGAGCCTCGATCGCCTCGCACTGCGCGAGTATATCGCCTTTTTTGCTAGCTAGGCAGGCCTTTACGACGGACGGGTTCACGTCAAAAAATGTATAAAGCCTATCAAATATAAATCCTATCAGCGCCTCGACGTCAAATTTAGCGTAGCCCTCCGCCGTCTCGCGCAAAAACGCCGCGATATCAAAGTTTAGATTTTCGTTTTGGATGATCTTGATGACGCCGTTAGCCGCCCGGCGCAGCGCATACGGGTCCTTGTTGCCGCTTGGGATCTTGCCCGCGCTAAAGAGCCCTATTAGCGTCTCTAGCTTGATCGCGAGCGCGACGACGGAGCTAAAGATAGTGCTAGGTAGCGCGCTGGCCTCGCCGCTTGGCAAATACTGCTCCTTGATCGCGGTTACGACGTTTTCGTTTTCGCCCTTTGCCGCCGCGTAGTAGCCGCCCATCACGCCCTGAAGCTCGGTAAACTCATACACCATCTGCGTGGTTAGATCAGCCTTGCTCAGCATCACGGCACGCTCCAGCAGCACCTCGTAGTCCTCTCCCGCGCACGCTTTTAGGCGATCGGCGCAGATTTTAGCTAGTCGTTTTGCGACGCCCAGCTCGCGTACGCTCTTATCGTATGTGCTGCCAAGCTCTTTTAGATAGGTGATATTTTTTAGCTTTTCCGGACCAAACTCATGCGCCAGGTCGCTACGCCAGAAAAACATCGCGTCGCTAAGTCTCGCGCGAAGTACTTTTTCGTTGCCCTTTACGATGAGCGCCGGCTCTGGCGAGATGGCGTTGCTAACGACTACGAAGCGATTAGCGAGCTTGCCGCCCTCAAAAACCGGAAAATATCTCTGATTTTCCTTCATCGAGGTGATGATGACCTCGCTAGGCACCTCCAAAAACTCCCGCTCAAATCCGCCAAGCAGCGCAGTCGGATGCTCGGTGATCGCTACGACTTCGTCTAGCAGCGCCTCGTCCACCTCGACCGTTACGCCGTTTTTGGCTTCGATTTGTTTAAATTCGCTCAAAATTTTCTCTCGGCGTGCGTTTTGATCGAGGATTACGCCGATTTTAGGCATCGCAGCGAAATAATCTTCCGCATTTTTGACGGTAAATTTATCGTAGCCGACGCTTCTGTGCATGAAAATACTATTGCCGCTTTCCACGTCAAATTTGTTAAATTTAACAACCTCGTCTCCAAGCAAACACAAAAACGAGCGAATCGGACGGATAAACTCAAATTTACCCTCGCCCCAGCGCATTGATTTGCCAAAATTTAAGCCGAGCAAAAACTTCTCTATCATATCTCCCAGAAGCTCCGCGCTTGGCTTGCCCGCAACGGGCTTTTTATAGTAGAGTACCTCTTTGCTGCCGACGGTTTCAAATTTTAGCTCGGACTCTGCGATACCGCATTTTTTAGCAAAGCTTAGCGCAGCCGGCGTCCATGCGCCGTCTTTTTGCGCGACTTGCCTAGGTGCACCGATAAACTCGCTAAATCCGTCCTCCTGACACACCGCAAATTTTGGGTGGTAAAACGCGATCCTGCGCGGCGTGTAATAAAACTCACACTCGCTATCTAAGCCGTTTTGCACTAGCGTCTCGCGCCACTTCGCC
Source organism: uncultured Campylobacter sp. (assembly GCA_963526085.1). GTDB lineage: Bacteria > Campylobacterota > Campylobacteria > Campylobacterales > Campylobacteraceae > Campylobacter_A. The sequence goes on from CAURMS010000062.1 coordinate 2,762, forward strand.
GCGACGTTGCCGCACTCTTTTAAAAACGGGATCGCCGGCAGCTCCTCGACACCGATCTCCACGATTAGTTCTTTTGTTTCACTCATTTTTTATCCTTTTTTAAATTTTGTCTTTTTTTGCTTCTCTCAAGCGTCTGCGTGACGAATCCGCGCATCAAAAATATCACGAAAAGCACGAATGCGCCCAGCACCAATGCGTCAATTATTCTCATTTTCTATCCAAATTTGAGGTTTGTTTTTATAATTCACGACGCGAACGGATGTAAAAATCGCCTCTTTTTCGTTGCGCGGTTTACCCTTAGCGCCGTAAATTTTGATATCTCTGTACGGCGTATAGAGCCTACCGTTTCGCACTTCGCCGCCGATACGGCTAAACACGTCGCCCGCGCGTGCTTGTTTTAGGTTTTTAGCCTCCAGCATTTGCTCACGCGGATCTTGCGTCTCGTCATAAATTTTTACCGCATAATGCGAGCTGATCTCAAGATTTCCCTTAAACTCGTCTAGGCGGTTTACCGCTACATCCATGACCTGGCCGGGCTTTGCGTCGTTTTTTGGCTCATAGACGTAGATACCGCGCTTATCTTGAGCTAGCGTAAAGCCTTTTTTATCTTTTTGCACGACCGTAACGCGTTTTAGCAAAACAGGCAAATTTGACTTCTTTGATAGCTCGCCGACCCGCGCTTCGCCGATATTTTGCAGCGTATTTTTAGCGTTTTTATCAAAATTTAGCCTAAAAACCAGAGCGAAGTGATCCGAAATTTGCGCCCCGTCTCGCTCAACCTTAAAGCTATTTAAAACGTAGTTTTGACTAAGCGCGTCCTTTGAGAGTAGGACGTGATCGAGCGCGTTTAGGCTCGTGTGCGAGTAGCGCTCGTACTTTGGCAAAAACGCCCAAAGATTGGCTAAATTTTTACTAGTTTCAAAATCGCCCAGCAGCTCTTTATCTCCGTAAGGCGTGTTAAAATCACCCAAAACCACGACTTTTTGGGTATCAGCTAATGCTGATTTTAGCGTGATAAAAGCCGTTTTTCGCTGCTTTAGAGGGTTTTTTCTTGCAGGAAAATGCAAATTTAAAAGGCTAAATTTTTGCCCGTTTACTTCAAAATCAAGCCTTAAAATGTCTCTTGTTTTTACGTTTGGCACGCTAAAAACTAACGTTTTTTCAGGCTTTACGCGAGATAGCACGGCTAGGCCCACGGGGCCGTTTTTGCCTTTTGAAAAGGCAAAATATTTATAGCTCGTCTCCCTCATAAGCTCTTTTAAAATTTGCTCGTTTTCGATCTCTTGAAGCGCGATGATATCGGCGTTTAGCTCTTTTATCTTTGCGCTTACGGCTTTAAATTTGACGCTTGCTTTTTTCTCGTTCCATTCTGATTTTCCGACAACAAAATCCTTATACTCGCTGCCGTCGTTTTTGGCGTCAAATAAATTTTGCGCGTTAAACGTAGCGATCTTTAGCTCGGCGCCCGCCGCAAAAACGGCGAAAAACAGAGCCGAAAAAATGAGGGCAAAGAGCCTATTTGCCGCAAATTTCATATCGCGTTTCCAAAGCCCGACTGGGCGAAATTTTGCCTGATAGCCTCATAGGCGATGATACCCGCACTCGTGGCTAAATTTAAGCTTCTGCCCTGCTCGCCCATCGGGATTTTGATCGCGTTTGTGAAATTTCGCTCCATCAGCTCCATAGGCAGGCCCGTACTTTCGCCGCCGAAAAACAAAAAGTCGCCCTTTTTAAACTCCGCTTCAAAGTAAAATTTATGTGCCTTCGTCGTCGCGTAAAAAAATCTATCCTCGTAATCGGCGTTTGCGCGCAAAAACTCGTCCAAACTCTCCCAAATCACGGGATTTAGCCGCGCCCAGTAATCAAGCCCCGCGCGCCTAACGGCCTTTTCGCTGATGTCAAAAACTGTCGGTTTGATTATATGAAGCTTAAGGTTTGCATTTACGCACATGCGGCCAATCGAGCCCGTATTTTGGGGGATTTGAGGATGAACGAGGACGATATTAAACATTTAAAAAGCCGCCTTAGCCTGCGTTTTAAAAGACGCAAAAGTACTTGCCGAGTCGCTCAAATTTAGGCTTTTTGCAAAACTTATAAATTTAAAAAGAATATTTTTATTTTGAAAATTTATATTTGAGATTTTTTCCACTTTTGCCTCTTTAAAATAGGGCTTGATTTTAGCCAATTTGCGCTTTTAACTAGGTTAATTTTTAGGCACAGCTTGACTTTTCGTTTAAAAATTTGTCTATCGCTATATCCTGCCTGCGCCTTATCTCAGCACCTATTGCAGCGCCTTTAAAGCCCAGTTTTAAAATCTCCGCCGTGTCGATAGCGGGTTCAAATTTAGCCTCATAAACGCCTAAATTTTTAGCTCTTTTTATGAGGCTTGGTGAGTTGAGCCCCAGCCAGCTTTTTAGCGGTTTATCAAGGGCGATTTTTAGCAAATCTTTGTCGCTCGGACGACCTTCAAAAAACGGCTCTTTGACGCAGGCTTCAAAGCTTTTTGGCAGTCCTAAATCGTAAAAATTTTTAACGCCGAAATAGCCGTTTAAAAGATATAAAAACTCGCGCTCGTCTTTTTTGCCGTTTTGTTTGGGCAGAAATTTGACCGCGCTTTTTAGTTTTGCGGCAAATTTTTCCGCCTCGGCTCGGCTCAAATTTAACCCGAAAATTTTACCAAGAAGACCTAGTTTATAAAGATACCAAAAGCCGATTTCTTGAAATTTAGCGCCAAAAAGCTTCATTAGCTCGCCGTTTATGCGCTCACGGCTAAGATCGCCGATACTTAGGCCCTTCATCAGCCTCAAACTCTCGCGCGCGATACGGAAATTTAGCCGCGCGCTAAACTGCACCGCCCGCAGTACGCGCAGGCTATCTTCGGCGAATTTTTCATCGTCGATATGGCGCAAGATACCGCACCTCAGATCGTGCTCTCCGCCGTAAAAGTCCAAAAACGAGCCGTCAAAGATATTTATCATCATTGCGTTTACGGTAAAGTCTCGGCGCAAAGACGCCGCGCGCTCGTCATCGGCGTAAGCGACCTCAAATGCTTTGTGCCCCTCGCCGGTTTTGTTTTCGGTTCGTGGCAAAGAAAGGTCGAAGTTTTTAAATTTATAAACGAAGTAGTTTTTGCCCACGCCGCAAGCGCCGATTTGCGCCATCAGCGCGTCAAATTTAGCCGGGTCGATACCGTAAATTTCAACGTCAAAGTCGGATATTTTTTTACCGAGCATCGCATCGCGAACGCAGCCGCCGACGATATACGCGCGCTTAGTGTAGGGTGCTAGAAAATCTCGCAACCATTTTAGATTTTTATTTTTGCAGATTTTCGAGCCGATTTTCGACATTTGCCAGCACGAATTCTAAAAATTTAAGCGTGAGCGAGAGCCTGTCTTTCAGATTTTCCTCACTCGTCGCATTAAGCCCCTCAAAAAGCACCAAAACGCGCTCTTTTAGGTTTTTTAGAAATATCTCCTCGCCCGTAAAATTCGCAACCTCGACTTCAAAGGCTTTTTGCGGCGCAGCAGTCGCGGCGATCTCCTCTACGCCGTCAAATTCGGGCGCGACGTTTTGCAAGTTTGCCGCGCTTTCTAAAACAGCTTCAAACTCGCTAGCCTCGTCCGCTACGCTTATCTCGCCGACTAAATTCGCAAGACCCGCGGCGTTGGTTAAATTTACGTCGCCGCTTGAGGTCGGAACGCTCGCCAAATTTGCCGCATTTTCAGGCTCCGAGGCAAAGCTTTCCTGAGCGGCGCTCATTTGTTTTAGCTCCATCGCCACCTCGTCTATCGCCATTTTTGCTATTTCTTCTAGTTTCATAGTTTTATCAGCCACCTTTTAAATTCGGTTATTTCTTCGTCGGTTTTCATTTTGATGAAAAAGTCTTTCATCTGCTCGTTTATGCCCGTTTTTTTTCTGCTAAGGCCGCTTAGACGCCTTATCGCGGCGATCGCAGCGGCGTTTGTCGGCTCGCGCTTTAGGATGTTTTTATAAACTATCAGCGCATCGTCTTTTAGCCCTTGAGCCTCGTAGATTAGGGCTTCCGTTATTGTATTTTTCATTTTTTTATTAGCGAGGCGATGATACCGCCCATCTCACTCGTAGAGCAAATTTCTTTAGCGTCAAATTGCGCTATATCCTTCGTCCTATATCCTTGTGCGAGCGCGGCTTTTACCGCGTTTTCGATAGCTTTTGCCGCCTCATTTTCGCCAAATGAATACCTAAGCATCATCGCCGCGCTCAGTATCGTAG
>CAURMS010000063.1:0-6987 GCA_963526085.1 uncultured Campylobacter sp.
ATTTTTACATAGAAAACTCGCCGCAAAATTACGCCGAGATCAAAGAGATCATCGACCGCCGCTACGAGGAGTTTTTAGAGGCCAAAAAAGCCGGCAAAAGCGCGGATAAATAAAGCTAAATTTGTGCCGAGCAAAGTTAAAAGGCGGGGTTTAAATTTACGCGCGGACGAGCCAAACGATTCGGGCATTAGCCGAGCGCAGATCGTAAATTTTAGATCGGTGTGGATTTTGCGTATTTAGCTGCGCCTTGCTACAAGGCTAAACTTAGACCGTTAAGCTAAATTTGACGGCAAGCCGCCTCCGATTGGCGTCCCTTGCTACTTAAACTGCGAAGTCAAATCTCCCGCGCCCAGCGGTAACCTCCGCCGCTTTAGGCAAGCTCCGCTCTATTAAATTTTTCCCCTGACATTTTATCTCCTTTTATCTATTTGCTTTGTAAATTTGAGTTTGAGTCTGATTTGCTTTGGTTGCTATCTATGTAAATCACCTGAGCCATGCCCTTTTTGGCTCTACCTATAGCACTCTTGATCCCGTCTCGTTTTTCCATTTCGTTTGCCCATTTTATGAAAGCTCTAATGTCTTTAAACGTAGCATTTTGATCAGGGCAATGCGGATTATAGAAATTTATTTCTTTGTCAAATTCTTCTATCTTTTTCGGGTCTATCGGCTTTGGTTTGTATTGTAAAAGACCGTCTTGATATATGTGCCAGTAAGGAGCATATTTGTATTTTTATTGGTTCTTTGTATCTTTTCTTCGGCCTCTTCGTCTCTACCTTGATTCATTTTATAGATATAGTTTTCTTTATAATCAATCCATCCCTTGCGCTTTTTATAGCACTCATCATACGCCTTCTTTAGCTCCTCTTTCGTAGGTTGCCCCACGACGTCGTATTTTAAAAGAAGCTCTAGCATGGGTTCGTAGTTTGGGATAGTATCTAGCAAGATATATAAAGATCGCATAAATTCGGAATCATCTCTTAGTCCGTGAAAAAACGTATTTGGATGATCGTCTAGTTTTGGTCTATATCCGCTAGCAAGAGCAAGTTCGGTCATCTCTACGTAGTTATGGGTTACTATATATCCTATCGGATCGTTTACGTCTTTGGATTCTTTATTGACTTGGTAATTATCTCGAAATACTATCTCTACGTCGTCTCCATCTATGATAAGCTTTTCGATATGATGATAAAAGGGAGTTTTTCTATACCCCTGCACCGCCTTGACCTCCTCAAATTTAACCCCGCTATCAAGTAGTAGCTTAGCGGTCTTTGTGGAGTTGTTTTCTATGGCGTAGGCCAGTGGCGAGAGTTTGTAGTTATCTTGCGCATGAGCGTTTGCTCCCATATCTATAAGTCTTTTTGCCGTGGCTTCGTCGTCGTAAAAGCTAGCGTACATCAAAGGAGTAACGCCGTCTATTAGTGGAGAGTCTATGCTAATGTTATTATCTTGCATAAATTTTAAAATTTGATCCGTTTGCTTTGATTTTAAAAGTTTGCGGAAATTTTCCGCAAATGCGTCGTCTTTTATCTGCTTATCTATATCCCAATATCTAAAAGCAAAATCGTCTATCTCCTCTTGCGTTACGTATTTGCTTAGCTCCGAATCGGGGATTATTTTAGTATCGGCGGTGACTACAAAGCGAGTCGGGCCGGATAGCTTTTCGTAAATAAAATTTACGAAAACGATGAGGCAAAGAGCGGCGAGGCTAAGTGTGAGTTTGTTCAAATTTATCCCTTAAGTCAAATTTGCGAAATATTAGCCCAAAGGGCGGTTAAATTTGAGTGAAATTGGATGGGAAATTTGAAAAATGTAGGGAAATTTAAATCAAGGCAAATTTGACTAAATTTGAAAGCCGAATTTAAAAACGCGGCGAAGGCTCAAATTTAACCCTCGGCGAGAGAAATTATCGGCTCAAATTTACACGCCGAATCTCGGCGCGTAAAAATCAAATTTATCTAGAAAGCTTTAGCAGATACCCGTCCTGCGTCTTTTCGATCTCGTGCTTATAGCTGCCGTCGAGGTCAAAAACTACACGGTAAAATTTGCCGTGCGAGCCAAAAAGCGCCGTTTTAAATGCGCCGCAGTCTAGCTCGTCTTTTCTCGTGTTTACGTCCGTTTGAGAGGCGAAGTCGATCACGACCTTGGTGCCTTTGCCAATCGAGTAGTCCTTTAGCTTCTCGTCGGTCGTGAGGATTTTTATCTGCATCGGATAGATCTCAAATTTCGTCTGCTTATAGACGATCTGCTTTTGCGGTTGCGGCTTTTCAAGCGGTTTTATGACGACGTCTTTTAGCGGCTCTTGCGTTGTCATATTGCGCTCGGCAGGCTTTGGCGCGACGTCTATCGCGGCAGCTTTTGGCTCCTCTTTAGTGACCGAGACGTCTGGCTTTTCTACGACGACTGGCACTGCGATCTTGCTTAGCAAAAACTCATCCTGCCACGAGATGCTTTTGTTTATATCGACGGTTTTTTCCTTGATACTGCCGTCTAGGCTTTTGTATTTTAGCGTGACGGAGATGAAGTTTCTAGCGTCGGCAGGAAATTTGAAATTTTGCTTCTCAAAAGGCGGCAAATTTTCCACGACGTTACTGCTAGCCATGCTCGCGTTTACATCGCCCGAGGGCGCAAAAGGATTTTCTCTGCCAAAAGCCAGCCCACAGGCCAGCGCCAAAAGCCAAATTTTACCGATTTTCATAACTCCCCCGTTTTTAAATTTATAAAGCTAAATTTACCCGCCGCTGCTTGGCTCGAGCTCTTTTAGCTCGAAATACGCCTTTTGCAGCTGGGCGTTTTGTTTTTTTAGCGTTTCGACGTCGCGTTCTAGCTGCGTTTTTTGCTCTTGCAGGCTTAGCATCACGTCTAGCGAGCGCTTGCCAAAGATTATGTTGCCCACGTAGATGCCAAAGCACACGACGCAAAACGCTATAAGCGTAAATCTGAAAAAAAGCCTGAAATCAAACGGCTTTTTCTCGACGTATTCGTCTAGGACTTCGCTCAAATTTGATTTCCTAAAAACTCGTCCGTCTCGCGCTCGATCTCGAGCAGGCGGTTGTATTTTGCGTTGCGTTCGCTTCTTGAGGTCGCGCCCGTTTTGATTTGGCCCGTATTCATCGCGACGGCGAAGTCCGCGATAAAGCTATCCTCGCTCTCGCCGCTTCTGTGGCTCATCACGCAGCGGTAGCCTTTGCGCTGAGCTAGGCGGATCGTCTGCATAGTTTGGCTAACCGTGCCGATTTGATTTGGTTTTATTAAAATCGCGTTGCCTACGCCCTTGGCGATGCCTTCGTGTAAAATTTTCTCGTTCGTTACAAATAGATCGTCGCCCACAAGCTGCACTTTAGAGCCAAGCTTGCTCGTTAGCTTCGCCCAGCCCGTCCAGTCGTCCTCGCTTAGGCCGTCTTCGATCGAAAATATCGGATACTTCTCGCAAAGCTGCGCGTATCGCTCGATCAGCTCTTCGCTGCTAAATTCCTTGCCCTCTAGCTTATATTTGCCGTTTTCGTACAGCTCGCTAGCTGCGACGTCAAGGGCTAGCTTGATCTGTTCGCCCGCTTTGTAGCCTGCTTTTTCGATAGCTTGCATGATTAGTTTGATCGGCTCTTCGTTATCGTTTAAATTTGGCGCAAATCCGCCCTCATCGCCCACTGCCGTGCTGTGACCGGCCGCGTTTAGCAGGCCTTTTAGCGTGTGGTAAATCTCCGTCGCCGCTCGCAGCGCGTCGCTAAATTTATCAAATCCAAACGGCATAATCATAAATTCTTGAAAATCCACGCTGTTGTTCGCGTGCGCGCCGCCGTTGATGATATTAAACATCGGCACCGGCAGCACGGTAGCATTCGCGCCGCCTAAGTAGCGATACAAAGGCACATCAAGGCTCTTTGCCGCCGCGCGCGCTACCGCCATAGATACGCCAAGTACGGCGTTCGCGCCTAAATTTGAATAGTTATCGGTACCGTCAAGCTCTCTCATCTCATCATCAAGCGCCTTTTGACCAAATGCATCCAGCCCGATCACGGCCTCCGCGATCTGAGAATTTACGTTTTCAACAGCCTTTAACGCGCCCTTGCCGCAGTATCTTTCGTCTTTATCGCGAAGCTCCAGCGCCTCGCGTTTGCCCGTGCTTGCGCCGCTTGGGACTATCGCGCTTGCTACGGTGCCGTCGCTTAGAGCTACGGTCGCCTTTACGGTCGGGTTGCCGCGGCTATCAAGCACCTCTATCGCAGTTACGTCTTCTATAAATACCATTATTTTATTCCTCCGTATTTTCTTCTATGCTTTCGCCGTCTTCGTCTTTGCCGCCCGAGCCGCTTATTAGCTTATCTAGGCCGATCGAGTTTTTTATCGTGGCTACGATCTCGTCAGATATCTCCGAATGCTCTTTGAGATAGGCTTTTGCGTTTTCGCGGCCTTGTCCGATTTTAGCGGCTTTGTAGCTAAACCACGCGCCGCTTTTATCGATGATATCAAGCTTCACGCCGTAGTCGATGATCTCGCCGTCGCGGCTGATGCCCTCGCCAAACATTATGTCAAATTCTGCCGTTTTAAACGGAGGCGCGACCTTGTTTTTCACGACTTTTACCTTCGTGCGGTTGCCAATAGGCTCTTCGTTTTGTTTTAGAGTGGCGATCTTGCGTACGTCTAGGCGCACTGAGGCGTAAAATTTAAGCGCGTTACCGCCCGTAGTGGTCTCAGGCGTACCGTAGCCCATCGCACCGATTTTCATACGAATTTGATTGATAAAGATTACGGTCGTGTTCATCTTGTGCACGACGCCGGCTAGTTTGCGCAGAGCTTGGCTCATTAGACGAGCTTGCAGGCCTACGTGCTGATCGCCCATATCGCCCTCGATCTCGCTTTTTGGCGTTAGCGCCGCGACGCTATCAACGACGATCAGCTCGACCGCGCCGCTTCTAGCTAGGTTTTCTACGATCTCTAGCGCCTGCTCGCCAAAATCGGGCTGGCTGACGTATAGATTTTCGGTATCTACGCCCAAATTTGCCGCGTATTTCACGTCTAGCGCGTGCTCAGCGTCGATAAAGGCGCACGTGGCTCCGGCTTTTTGCGCTTCGGCGATAATGTGTAGGGTTAGAGTCGTTTTACCCGAGCTCTCAGGCCCGTAAACCTCGATAATACGGCCCTTTGGGATGCCGCCGATACCAAGGGCTAGGTCAAGACCCAGCGAGCCCGTGGAGATACTATCTATGGCCTCTACTTGCTTATCGCCAAGGCGGATCAGCGTACCCTTGCCAAATGCTTTGTCTATCTGCTTTAAAGCCGCGTCTAAGGCCTTTTTCTTGTCCGAATCGTTTGTCGGCGGGACTATCTTTTTCTCTTCTTTTTCTTTTGCCATCGGCTTCCTTAAATTTAAAATAATCGGGCTGATTTTATCAAATTTGAGATGAATTTTTGATTATTCGCGCAAATTTGAAACGGGTTTGGGCGCGGTCAAATTTAGCCTAAATTTACGCCTTTTTTAAAACGTAAAGTAGCTCGCTAACGTGCGTCGGACGGCTGGCTAGATTTCTACTACCGCGAAAGGCGTTGTATTTTTGCTCCAAAATTTGCACTTCGCCGAGTTTTGCTAAATTTTTGCTAAATTCCTCGCGCGCGATGAAGCCCTCGGAGTTAAAAGAGATGAGCACGAATTTAGCTTTTAGCTTTGAAATTAGCTCGAAAAACGCCGGCGCGGCGGCTGATTTTTGATTAAAAACCGAGCGGTTCCAGCCCCTAGCGATGCCAGAAACCCGCGAGATTTCGCTCGGGCGCTCGTAGCTAGCGATCAAATTTAGCATAAAGTAGTTCGAGCCGTACGGATGCTGGTTATACGGCGGATCAAGATAGACTAGATCAAGCGGCGGCAGCTCGGTGGCAAGCTCGTTTGCGTCTTGCCTTTGCACGTCAAATTCGACATTAAAATTTGAAAAAACGGGCTTAAGCAAGCCGATATCGGCCGTGATGCGAGATAGCGCGTGCTTGCCGCGTCCGCCAAACTGCCCCAGGCCGTCTTTGTTTTTATGAAAGCCCTTGAAAATACCGCTGGTGTTAGCGTGCACGCTAGCTGAATACAGCAGCGGAGCGATGAAAAAAACGCGCAGCTCCTGCGGCACGAGCGAGTCGATCATCTGGCGCGCGGTGTCGATATAGGCGGCGTTTTTCTTCGTGTAAAAGACGCGGTCCGTTGCCAAAATATTCGCCTCGTCTTTTGGTGCGTAAAGCTCGCAGATAAAGCCTTCCTGCAAATTTGCGGCGATCTGGCGAGTTAATTTTTCATGCCAAAAATCAAGCTCTTTTTTAAATTTTGCGTCCGCGTTTGCGAGGTAGCACTCGTTTGTGACGCGGCTATAAAGCTCCAGGTCGTTTGCGACGATGAAATTTGCGTGGGATTTAAAGAACCGCGACACAATGCCGCTACCGCTAAAAAGGTCGCAGCAGCTTAGCTTTTCTTTGCCAAGTGCGTGTTTTGCGATATTTACGCCTTGTTCGATAAAGCCTAAAAGCGAGCGTTTGTTGCCTAGATAAGTTAAAATTTGCTCTTTTAAATACGCCTGATTTTCCATATTTTTCTTTATAAATTCCGCATTTTTATGGCGATTGTAGCAAAAATTTACTATAATTTCGCAATTTAGCCGCGCGCGAAATTTAAAGCGGAGCAAAAAGGATAAAATTTGAAGATTTTTAAGCATATAAACGTCGCTCACTCGCCCGACGCCGACGATATTTTTATGTATAAGGCGATTGATTTTGGCTGGGTTAGCTCCAAAAATCTAAAATTTAGCGCCACCGCGCTTGACATCCAGACGCTAAACGACGAAGCGCTAAAGGGCACTTATGAAGCCACGGCGATTAGCTTCGCGCTATATCCGCTCATCTGCGAGGAGTACGCGCTTTTGCGCACGGCGGTGAGTTTCGGCGAGGGTTACGGTCCAAAGCTCGTCAAGAAAAAGGGCGCGGTTTTAAAGCGAAATTTCAAAGTCGCGCTAAGCGGCA
>CAURMS010000064.1:0-6975 GCA_963526085.1 uncultured Campylobacter sp.
ATTTTACGTTGTCAAATTTAGCGACGTAACTCTGCGCAAGCTCGCGCGTGCCGTCGTTTGAGTTGTCATCGCTGATTATGATTTCTTTGTTTTCGTAGTCCTGAGCCAGCGCGCTTTTTAGGGCAGCTTCAAAAAGCTCTTTGCGGTTGTAGGTTGGGATTATTATGCTTACTTTTAGCATTTTAGCCCTTTATATTTTGAGTGATAAAATCCATCCACTTTTGATAAATTTGATCGGTTTTAAAGCTATTTTCACGCTCTTTAGCGTTTCTAACTAGCCCTTGTCTCAGTTCTTCGTCGCGCATCAAAAGTTCGATTTTGCTTCCGAGCGCTTTTGCATCGTCTATCGGCACTAAAAATCCATCCTTTCCATCTTCAATGAGCTCCTTTGCGCCGCTTGTAGCAGTCGCCACCCTAGCGCAGTTAAAAAAAACGCTCTCGATTAGAACGTTTGGCAAGCCCTCGGTTTTGGAACTTGAAACTAGAATTTTAGCCCTTTCATAAAGCGAAGCTACGTCGCTTGTTTGCCCGATAAACTCGGCATCCAGATGAAGCTGCTCATGCGCGATGAGCTCTAGCCTTTGCCTTTCCTCGCCAGCGCCCGCTATCACGATTTTCCACTCTTTTAAAAGCTCTTTATCGACTAAGCTCATAGCCTTTAAAAATACGTCGCAACCTTTAATCGAGATGAGACGGCCGACGAAAAGGATGATATTTTCCTTCGGCAAGCCCTGCTTTTTGGCTTCAAACATAGGATTATACATCACGGTTTTATTTTTTACGAAGCTATAGTATTCGTAGTCCTCTTTTGTAAGCACCGTTAGGCCGCTAGCTAGCGGATAGAGCAAACGGCGCAAAAACAGCCAGCCGCGCCCTTTGAAAAAATCGGCGCTTGAATGCTCGCTGATAAAAAGCGGCTTGTTTATAAACAAATTCGACAAAATCACGTTGATATTCGTGCTGTCCATAGAGGAGATAACGACGTCAAAACCGCCGTTTTTGATCAAATTTCGCTGATAAAAAAACTTTTTCACGCGCCTGATTAAATTTGCAAAAAACCCTTTTTTTACCATCGGAAAAGGCAGATCGATCAGCTTTATCCTCTCGTCTAGCTCGTAAAACGGCGGTTTGGTGTCAAATTTTAAAAGCGTTACGTCGTGAAATTTCGCAAAATAGCTCGCTAGCAAGCTCATCACGCGCTCAGCGCCACCTGCTTGCAGTGTCGAAATTATAAATAAAACCTTCATTCTCTCTCCAAATTTTAATCGGTGCGCGAAAATTTAATAAATCTTCAAAATTATTGATTTTATAAATTTTGAGCTTTATAATCGCTTAGTTTCCTATCTTTTAAATATCCGCTCATAGCCTAAAATTGCCGCTTCAAAGCGCGTCGTGGCGACATATTTTAAGCTGTTTAGGCGAGCTAGCGGGGAGACTTTTACCTGCGCTCTTTGCACTCGCTCGGCTTGGATATTTGAGTCCGCTAGATCGGTTGGGTGCGCGAAAATATCGCTAAAATACATCTTTAAGCCATTTTGTAAAAGCAAAATCCGCCAAAAATCAGCCACGCAAAGTGCCTTTTTGTGCGTTTGCAAAACCGTTTCCGCCGCGCGCCTATCAAGCACGTAAGCAGCCGCTCTGTAAATCGTGCCGTAAGAGCGCTTTGAGACTAGCCAAAAATCATCTTCTAGTTTTTTACCAAATGCGCTAAATCGCCCCTCTAGCCCGTCTTGCGCACCGCAGATGAGAGCCGAACCCTCGTCCATCTTGGCAGCCGTTTCAAACGCCTTTTTCACGCCGTTTTCGTCTCCGATAACGTCGTCTTCTAAAATGAGCGCAAATTTGGCGTCGCTTTTTAAAAACTCCTCGTAAGCGCGCATATGAGAGAGCGAGCAGCCGACCTCGGACGGGCTTAACAGCCTGCCGTAAGCCTCGAGGCTAGCTAGCGCGTAGCCGTAGTACTCCTTTGCGCTCATCACCCTGCCGTCGGTCGCCTCGACTAGTTTAAATTCGCCGTAGTTTTTAAATCGCTCTTTTAGCTTTTCTCGGCGCGCCTCGTCGCTTTTTAGCGAGATAACGAATACTAAATTTTTCATCTTTTAAACTTCGATTTGATTTTATTTATCACGATCAGCTGCTCTCTTTTATCAAATATCAAAAACAAGCTCGCGGCGTATCCTACTGCAAGTAAAACCGTCGAATACGCGGCAAATTCGCTCCAGCTTAAAATTTGCACCCAATTTCGCAGCCAAAAAAACAGCCCGCAAACTGCCGCGAAAACGGCTAAATTTTTAAAATAAACGCCGTAAAAAGTCGTAAGTGGCAAGCTCAAATTTAATGCGGCATTTATGAGATCAAATCCCAAAATGCGTACCGAATAAAGCGCGGCGCCGACGATCGCCATACCGTAGATGCCGTAGTCCGTAAATTTAAGCACGGCAATCTGCGCCAAAATCGTACCCGCGCCTAAAATAGTGTTTGCTATCGCGGGACGTTTTAGTTTATTTGTCGCGCTGTCAAGATTAAAAAGCGAAAAAACGTAGCTGATAAATATAATCGGCACCAGAGTTATCATCGATAGATTATAGATTAGACTTATCTCGTCCGCGCTTTTAAACGGCAACCAAAGCGTGTAAAATTCGCGCCCGAAAGCCACAAAAATAGCCGCCGGCACGCTCATAACAAACGCCGTAACTCGCATCGAAAATTTAGCCTCCGCAACAAGCGCGGTCAAATTTGATTTGGAGTAGTGCTCGACAAATTTTGGCGCAAATATCGCGCTAAGCTGCGCTACGAAGCTCTCCAAAATGATCGGAGCCGCCTTTGAAACGGCTAAAATTCCCGTCGCATTAGCGCTTAAAAATATGTTGCAGATAAACAGATCCATGCCACTCATAAGCACGCGGTTTAGGGCGTTAAAGCTGTTATAGACGCCCGATTTTAGCAGCTCTTTTATCCGCGTAAAGTCAAATTCGCGCGGGTTAAATTTAAGCTCGGGCGTGATGCGGCGCGAAACCCAAACGCTCGTAAAAAAAACAAATAGCGACGCGACTAGGGCGGAGATCGCGATATAGGCGATCATCGGTCTAAAAAAATAAAAAAGCGCGACGATGAGAGTGGCCAAAATAGCGCTAGACGCGGCGTTGCGAACGGAGATGATGTAGAGCTTGTTTTTGATAAACATCGATACGCTAATGACGCCGTTAAAAAGCCCGACGCAAAAATTTACAAAATAAAACGCAAAAGTAAGCCGCACGTCGCCTAGCAGCGCGTCGCTCACGTTTAGCACGCTTTGTAAATTTAAGATAAAAACGCCCGCGCCCAGCAAAATCAGAACGCAAAAAAAGATATTTACGACTAGAACCGACGAGTAGTAGGCGTTTGCCGCGCGTGTATCGTCTCTATGCCACTCGTATGCGACGAAGCGGCCGCTAACCGAGTTTATGGCCGCGGTTACGACTAGAGCGTAAGCCACGATAGCGTTTGACAGCCCGACAAAGCCGTAGGCTTCGTTGCCTAGGCTCTTTAGGATGTAGGGTGTGAGGAAAAAATTTATCCCCATCGAGACGATAAAAACGACGATGGAGCTGATCAAATTTACGAGCATTACAGCCTTGCGTCGGCGTTTTCGTATACGTTTTTGATATCGTAAACGAGCGCTTTGCTAAATTTTAACCCTTTAAATTTATCGTGAGCGACGGCGATCACTACGCAGTCGTAGTCCGCCTCGTCAAAGCTTTTTAGCGGCGCGATACCGTATTCGCGCTTGACCTCCGCTTCGTCCGCCCACGGATCGTAGACGTCCACGCGGCATCCAAAATCCCTAAGCTCCTCGATCACGTCTATCACGCGCGAGTTGCGGATGTCGGGGCAGTTTTCCTTAAACGTAAGGCCAAGCACCAAAACGCGAGCCGAATTTATCAAAACGCCCCTTTTTATCATTAGTTTTACGACCTGATCGGCGGCGTATTTGCCCATATTATCGTTGATACGGCGTCCGGCTAGGATCATCTCGGGATGAAAGCCCAGCTCCTGCGCCTTGTGCGTGAGATAATAAGGATCCACGCCGATGCAGTGGCCGCCCACTAGCCCGGGACGGAAATTTAAGAAATTCCACTTCGTGCCCGCCGCCTGTAAAACGGCATTCGTATCGATGTTCATCTTGTTAAATATCATCGCAAGCTCGTTCATAAAGGCGATGTTTATATCGCGCTGCGTGTTTTCGATGACTTTGGCGGCCTCGGCGACCTTGATGGTAGGCGCTTTATGCGTGCCAGCCGTAATAATCGAGCGGTAGACCTCGTCGACCTTTTGGGCGATTTCGGGCGTCGAGCCGCTAGTGATTTTTTTGATTTTAGTTACGGTGTGCTCTTTGTCGCCCGGATTTATGCGCTCAGGCGAGTATCCGCAGAAAAAGTCCTCGTTAAATTTAAGCCCGCTTTGCTCAAGCAGCGGCACGCAAATCTCCTCCGTAACGCCCGGATACACCGTGCTTTCATATACGACGATATCGCCTTTTTTTAGCACCTTAGCGACGCTTTGCGTGGCTTTTATAACCGGCGTTAGGTCCGGGCGCTTGTTTTTATCTATCGGCGTCGGGACGGTAACGATAAAGAAATTGCAATCCTTTATATCGTCTAAATTTAGGCTAAATTTCATACCGCTTTCTATCGCTTTTTTCATCTGTTCGCCGCTAAGCTCCAGCGTGCGATCATACCCGCTTTTTAGCTCCTCGATGCGAGCAGCGTTTACGTCAAAGCCCGTGACTTCGTATTTCTCGCTAAACGCCGCCGCCAAAGGCAGCCCGACGTATCCTAGTCCGATAACGGCTATTTTCATTTATTTTTCCTTTTTAATTTTTTTGGTTCTATCGTTTTTACGCGTTCATACATTCTTATTTCCGCGCCTACGCCTTGCGGAGTTATGATTTTAACGGGGCTAACGCCTGGTAAAATTTGAGTGAGCTCATAATAAACCCGCCTCTTTTTCTTTCCGTCCTTGCAAAGCATCATCGTTTGCGCTAGCTCGTCGCCGCCGCTAAATTCGTAATAAATCCCGCGCGCGTCCTCTTTTTCCTCGAGTTTCCCGCCGAGTAAAAAGGCGTAGTTGCAGTCGATTTGCATCTCTTTAAAAAACGCAACTTCGTATTTAAAATAATCAGGCGGCATCTTTGAGATAGGTAGCTCAAAAATATTTTCCTCGGTTTTCGCCGTATTTTCGCCAGCCAAAAGCGCAAACGGCAACGCGCAAGCCGCGATAAAAAGTAAAATTTTTCTCATGCTTTTACTCCGATTTGGAAATACTTAAAGCCCAAATTTGCTAGATTTTTCGCGTCGTATTGATTGCGCCCGTCAAAGATCACGGCGTTTTTTAGGCGTTGTTTCATCTCGGCAAAATCAGGCGACCTAAACTCGCTCCACTCGGTAACCAGCGCGAGCACGTCGGCGCCGTTTAGTGCGTCGTATTTGTTTGGGGCGAATCTTAAATTTGAGTTAGGTAGGTATTTTTTGGCTTCGTTTGCAGCCTTTGGATCGTAGGCGACGACATTTGCGCCCGCGTTTTCGAGCGCCTTTATGAGTACTAGCGAGCTAGCTTCGCGCATATCGTCAGTGTTTGGTTTAAACGCTAGCCCCCAAAGCGCCACGGTTTTTCCGCTCAAATTTCCGCCGAAAAATGCTGAAATTTTTTCAAAAAGCACCGTTTTTTGTGCCGCGTTTCTAGCCTCCACCGCGCTTAAAACCTGCGGTTCAAAGCCGTTTTGTCTGGCTGTGTAGATGAGCGCCTCGACGTCTTTTGGAAAGCAGCTACCGCCGTATCCGCAGCCAGGATATATAAAGCTATAGCCGATGCGAGAGTCGCTGCCGATGCCTTTTCGCACCAAATTTACGTCCGCTCCCACGCGTTCGCAGATGCCCGCGATCTCGTTTATGAAACTGATTTTAGTCGCTAGCATCGCGTTTGCGGCGTATTTGGTCATCTCGGCCGATTTTACGTCCATAGCGATAAAACGGTCGTGATTTTTCATAAAGGGCGCGTAAAGCTCGCGCATGACGCTTTGCCCCCACTCGCTGCTAGCGCCGACTACGACGCGATCTGGCTTTAAAAAGTCCTCGACCGCCGCGCCCTCTTTTAAAAACTCGGGGTTTGATACGACCTCAAATTTGACGTCGGCGTTTCTCTTTTTTAGCTCGCCTGCGATCACTTCGGTTACCTTCTCCGCCGTGCCTACTGGGACGGTTGATTTATCCACGACGATTAACGGCGAGGTTAAATTTTGCCCGATGCTTTTTGCGACCTCTAGCACGTAGCGTAGATCAGCCTGCCCGTCCGCGCCCATAGGCGTGCCAACTGCGATAAATAGCACGCTAGCGTGCGCCAAGGCCTCTTTTATATCGACGCTAAATTTGAGCGCGCCGTTTGCCCTGCACTCAGCCACGATCTCGCTAAGGCCTGGCTCATAGATCGGTATAACGCCGCTATTTAGCGCGTTTATCTTGGCTTCGTCCACGTCCACGCACACGACGTCGTTGCCCATTTTAGCCAGACACGCGCCGCTAACAAGCCCCACGTAGCCAGTGCCTACAACTGCGATCCTCACAGCCTTTTCTCCCACTCAAGCGCGGTTTTTATGATGAGCGCGAGATCCTCTCTTTTAGGCCGCCAGTTAGTTAAATTTCTTATCTTTTCAGGCTTTGCGATGAGGCACGCAGGATCGCCATCTCTGCGAGGCGAGTTAATAACCTTAAAATCAACCCCGCTTACTTTTTTAGCCGTTTCTATAACCTCTTTTACGCTAAAGCCGCGGCCGTAGCCGACGTTAAAGATTTCGCTTTTTTCGTGCTCGCTTAGATACTCTAGTGCGCTTAGATGTGCGTCTGCTAGGTCGCTAACGTGAATGTAGTCCCTCACGCAGGTGCCATCCGCGGTCTGGTAGTCGCTGCCAAAAATTCCCATACTCTCGCGCTTACCCAGAGC
>CAURMS010000065.1:0-6942 GCA_963526085.1 uncultured Campylobacter sp.
GATGAGCGGTATCATAAACGAAAAAGAGTACGAGCGTCAAACGGGCGACTTTAAGATGCCTGAGATCACAAACGAGCAGCAAAAAGAGGAGATCCTAGCAAACGCAACCGTGCTTGAGGAGATCTCCGCGGACATCGGCTCTAGCGCCATCATGATCTATCAAAATCACCACTATCTAAAAGTCCAGCACGTAGATAAAATCCTACTTTTAAAGGATAACGACTACCAGCCCTACCGCTACGACATCATCAAGATTATCTTTTTGCTAGTTGCGATCATACTTCTGGCCGCTTACGTTTTTGTTATCAGAAAGCTAAAACCGCTAAGAAAGCTAAAACGCCAGATAGCCAAATTTGCCGCGGGTGAGATCGACGAAGTGCAAAACGTCAGCAGCGGTAACGACGAGATTTCCGAGGTTGCGGAGGCGTTTTACGACGCAGTATCCCAGATCAAAAGCTTAAACGCATCGCGCAAGCTGTTTTTAAGAAACATAATGCACGAGCTAAAAACGCCGATCACTAAAGGTCGCCTCGCCGCCGAAATGATCGAAAAAAGCAAAAACCAAGAGCGGCTAGTGTCCGTATTCATAAAGCTTGAAAATCTCATAAACGAATTTGCCGCCGTCGAGCAAGTCACGTCAAGCATCGCGCTAAATAACACCAAAATTTGCCGTATCGACGACATCATCGACGAGGCTCTGGATATCGCTATGGTCGACCCCGGGCAGGTCACGATCAGCAAGCTAGAGGACGTGAACCTAAACGCGGACTTTAAGTTGCTAGCGATCGCCGCCAAAAATATGATCGATAACGCGCTAAAATACTCCCCAAACAAGCACGTAAATATCACGATCACGCGCGAATCTATCAAATTTATCAACGAGGGCGAGCGGTTATCAAAGGAGCTGCGCCACTACGTCGAGCCCTTTACCAAGGGCGAAAGCGCGCAAAAGAGCTTTGGTCTGGGGCTCTACATCGTCGAAAATATAATCAAAGCACACAAGCTAACTCTAAGCTACGAATACAAAAACGGACTAAACGTATTTAGCTTTGAAAATCTGCAAAATATCGCAGCGTAGGCGTAAATTTGGGCGTTTTGCTAAATTTTGCGGGGCGCGAGTAAAATTTGAGTTAAAATTTAAAGCGAGCCGTATTTGCTTAAATTTTAAAATTTGGCGTATCGTTTGCGACTAACTAAACGCCAAATTTTGAGCTAAAAATTTGGCGCTCGTTTCAAATTTATAGTCAAATTTAGCGACCGCTCGCTACTCATAATAAAAAGACTTTACGGGCGCGAAATTTAGCCCCGCCTCTTTGCACAGCGCGTAAAAATCAACCTCGCTGCCGCAAGATTTAAACTCAAAATAGCATTCGTAAAGCTTTACGAAGTATTCAAATTCTAAATTTAACTGCGCGCTTATTTTGTGTTTTTGCATTACGTCGCGAGCTTCGCTGGTTAGCTGATCGTGGTATGCACGCTCTATCAAGCAACCCTCCAGAAAATGGTGCGCACCCCAGTCTAGCGCGCCTAGTAGCATGCAAAAGTATATCTACGGTTCGCGCGTCGCAACGCTCATGGCGGTCGGTATGCACGGCGCAAAAGCTCATTCCTATCAAGCTCCCGCAAGCCGTGCGCTCAGATCTGGTACACCCAGCGCAGATGCGGCAT
Source organism: uncultured Campylobacter sp. (assembly GCA_963526085.1). Classification (GTDB taxonomy): domain Bacteria; phylum Campylobacterota; class Campylobacteria; order Campylobacterales; family Campylobacteraceae; genus Campylobacter_A. The sequence goes on from CAURMS010000065.1 coordinate 1,669, forward strand.
CTCTCCTGCGTAGCAGCGCCCTTTTAGATACTCGCCGACTAGCTCGCCGAGCCGAAACGGTAGCTCGTCGTTGCCGCGGTTTTTTAGATTTTTTAGCTCGCTTTTATTTTCGTCTAAAATTTCGCGGCAAAGTTCACCTAGTACACAGTCACGCTGCGTCTGGCTAAACTAGCTTTTAAATTTACTCACAGCGCCCTTTAGATGCTCGTTTGCCCGCTTTTTTAAGCCCGCATCGTATAGTTTTATGTACTCGCAGAGCTCAAATTTTAGCCAGCCAAAAGCGTCCGTTTGCATTTAGTTCCTTTAGAAGCGTAAATTTAGTGCATAAAAACCACGACCTCGCCGCGCTCAAACGCGATCTGCCGTCCCGCTAGATACAAGCTCAAAATAGGGCTTTAAAAAGTCCTTCTGCGGCCTTTGCGCGTAGTTTGGATACTGCAAGTATGGGCAGGTAGCAGGTAGTCGCAGTCGATCGAATAATACGCTTCGCCGAGCACCCATAGCTTCGTATCGAGCCCCTGCGAATCTATCATCCACTCGCCCCGTATACGGCCGCCCACAAGTTCGTCTTCATGCCCCCCTAAAATCAAAACTTTCCTGCACGCGGGCGGATTTTATTTCGCCAAGCATCTTTAAAAGCTCGTTCTTGCCTAGAAACTCGGCGAAAATTTTTAAATTTCGAACGTGCGCTAAAGCTAGACTCTTAAGCCTTTCATCATCAAATTTAGTCGTCTCGGGCGGACAAAAATACCCGGTGCCGCACCCTGATCAAACGCCTCTCGCGTCTGCTGCGCCGTGCCTGCATAGATCGGCATTATGCGTGCTTACGCAGCTCGGTGTCGTTTTGCAGCGGCGCAAACACCGCTTCTACGCCGACGCCGTCAGACATAAAGCACTGAAAAAGCCCATAAAACTTATCCTGCAGATCGATCTCTTTGCAATCCAAATTTAGATCCAGCCCCGCAGCCTCGTCAATGCGACTAGCGTATTCGAAATTCGTCATTTTTCTCCCCAAATTTGGATTAAATTTTGAGCATTATATCTTAAATGGTCTCAAATTTTTACTTGCAAATTGATACAATTCACTTCAAAACATCAGTCAAATATGGCGTAAATTTAGCATAAGTGCCAACCTTAAGCATAGCTTTTCTAAATGACGTAAGTAAATTTAGCAACCGTTGCAGTATAAAAAACATAGGTAAACTTACGGCTACTACTTGGTTGCGGATACTTTGCACGATGTAAAATTTCTAGTTTGGATGGTAAATTTGACACCGACGGCGGCTTAAATTTAAAAATTTACACGCACGAGAATAAAAACTCGAACGAAAATAATTTAAAGTGGCGTATTTTTATATAAATAAAATTTCGCCGCTTTTTATGTAATTTAAAAATATAGAAGAGCTAGATACGATCAAAGCGGCAAATTTTTATTCGATTAAATTTAACCCAAAAGCATTTCGGCTAAAATGCCGATTTATTCATTCCTAAGCGTCTCGAGCACATTTATCTGCGCGGCTTTTTTAGCAGGGTAAAACGACGAAAACGCCACAATGACGATAGCTCCGACCAAAATCATAACAAGATCAAGCAAAGATAACTCCATAGGAAGCTTCGCGCTGCCGTAAACGTCGGCTGGCAAATTTACGATGTCAAAACTGCCAAGCAGCCACACGCCAAAGAGACCTAGCACGAGCCCAAACATTATCCCGCCTCCGCCTATCGTGGCTCCCAGCGCGAAAAAGCTCTTTTTGATCTCGGCCTTGCTAGCACCCAGAGAGAGCAGCAGCGCGATCTCTTGGCGGCGGTTCATGACGGTCATGAGCAGCGAGCTTACAATATTTAGCGAGGCAACCAGGATGATGAGCATCAAAACGATGAAAAGCGCGCGTTTTTCGAGAGCCAAAGCGGAGAAAAAGTTACCGTTTTGCTGCCACCAGCCGATAGCTTTTTGCCCCAGACGTAGCTCGCGCGCGATCTTTTCGATGTCGGCAAACGGATCGTTTGAAAACACGTGTATGCCGTCAAATTTGTCCTCATCATACTCAAGTATCTTACGCAGCGCCTCCACGCTCGTATAAAGGTAGCTTTTATCGTAGGCCACGAGCCCCGAGCTAAACGAGCTTACCACGTCAAAGCGCTTCATTTTAGGCGTTAGCGCAAAGCCGCTCGGGTCGTTTTTGGTAAAAATGAGTGTGAGTTTGTCGTTTTCGTTTACCATCATCTCGTTTTTGACGCCTTGTCCGACGAGCAAGCCGTATCCGTCAAGCTCGCGGTCCTCAAGGCCTGCCGCCACGACAGAGTTTATCTGCTTTTCATCGGCCGAATTTACGCCAAAAAGTAGCCCGCCCTCAAAGCTATTTGCACCCTTGATGATAACTTGACTCATGATGTATGGGCTAAATTTGAGATTTGGAAACTTCTGTTTTAGTTCGCTAACGTCGCTCTCGTCGATGTTGCCGCGTATGGCGGAGAGGATCGTGATCGGGTAGTTCATCGTAAAAAGTTTGCGCTCAAACTCCTTGTCAAAGCCGTTCATGATCGCCATCGCAACGATGAGCACCATGAGCCCGACGCCCACACCTAGAAACGCGAGGAGCGCCGAAAGCATGATAAATGGCTGGGTTTTGTCAAACCGTAGATATTTGAAAAGTAGATATTTGGTTAGGCTCATTTGATTTTCCGTTGTTTAAATTTGGGCTTTGGATTGCTCGCTATTTCTGCTTCGCTTTGTCTTATTTAAATTTGCGACAAACGCGTTAAATTTGTCTATCCGCGCAAATTTGACGTCAAATTTTAAAAACCGCTTGAAAAAGCTAAGCGTTTTAAATTTATGTTAAGATTTCGCGCCGCTTCAAAAAGGCGGCAAATTTAAATGCTAAATTTAGCAAACCGCCGCCAAAACGCCAAAGTTAAATTTTATCCCAATCCTCCGCAAAAGCTCCTTTTTTAGGGCCGCTCTTGCCGTGGCAGTCTTTGTATTTTTTACCGCTTCCGCACGGGCACGGGTCGTTTCGCGATACTTTTTTACCAGGCTTTTCTTCGCCCTCGGATGCGCGGGTAGTCTCGCTATCTTGCGCTTCTTGCGGCGCAGACTCACTAGGCTCGGAGAAGCTTAGGCGCACGGCCGTTAGTATCTTGATACTCTCAAATTTGATGCGACTAACGAGCTCCATAAATAGGTTAAAGCTCTCTTTTTTATACTCGGTGAGTGGGTCTTTTTGGTTGTAGCCGCGCAGTCCGATGCCGGTTTTTAGGATGTCCATCTGATATAGATGTTCGCGCCATGCTGTGTCTAGTACTTGCAGGCAGAGCACCTTTTCTAGGTATTTGCGCTGATCAGCGCCTATGACGCCCATTTTTTCTTCGTAGTCTGACTCAAATTTAGTCATAATTTTTTCGGCAAGCTCGGCGTAGTCGAGATCTTTTAGATCATCTGGCTGCATGAACGCGCCGTTTGAGATTATCACGGAGCTTAGTTTTTCGAGATTGTATTCGCTCTTTGGCTCGCCTGCGTAAATTTCAGCCTGAGCCAGTAGATGCTCTACAAATTCGGCGCGATTTTGTTTGATTTTTTCGCCGACTTCAAAATTTGGATCAAGCAACTCGTTTCTAAATTTATACACCGTTTTTCTCTGCTCGTTTGCGACGTCGTCGTACTCGAGGATGTGCTTTCGCGCTTCAAAGTGCAGACTCTCGACCTTTTTTTGCGCATTTTCGACGGCTCTGGTGACCATTTTTGAGTCGATGCTTTCGCCCTCTTCGATACCAAGACGCGTCATTATCGCCTTGATGCGGTCGCTGCCAAATATCCGAAGTAAGTTATCTTCAAGGCTTAGGTAAAAGCGGCTCACACCAGGATCACCCTGACGTCCCGAGCGGCCTCGAAGCTGGTTGTCGATACGGCGGCTCTCGTGCCTTTCGGTGCCGATGATGTATAGGCCGCCTAGGTTTCGCACCTCGTCGTCGATGCGGATGTCTACGCCGCGTCCAGCCATATTGGTTGCGATCGTTACCGCGCCGCGAGCGCCGGCCTGAGCGATGATCTCGGCTTCTTTTTCGTGATTTTTAGCGTTTAGCACGGAGTGCGGGATTTTTTCTTTTACGAGCAGGTTATGCAACTTTTCGCTCTTTTCGATCGAGGCAGTACCCACGAGTACTGGCTGGCCGCGGTCGTGAGCTTTTTTGATCTCGTCGATCACGGCTTTAAATTTCTCGTTTTCCGTTTTATAGATGAGATCGTTGTTGTCTTTTCTGATTACCGGCACATTTGTTGGGATCGATACGACGTCAAGCTTGTAAATTTGCGAAAACTCGGTCGCCTCCGTCTGCGCCGTACCTGTCATGCCAGATAGTTTTTTGTAAAGTCTAAAGTAGTTTTGAAATGTAATATCGGCTAGAGTTTGGCTCTCCTCTTGGATCTTTACGCCCTCTTTAGCCTCGAGCGCTTGGTGCAAGCCCTCGCTAAATCTTCGACCTTCGCTAAGACGTCCCGTAAATTCGTCGACTATGACGACTTGCCCATCACGAACGACGTAGTGCACGTCCTTTTCAAAGAGATTGTGCGCTTTTAGAGCTTGGTCTAGATGGTGGCTCAAAATCGCGTTTTCCATATCGTAAAGATTTGCCACGCCAAAGAGCTTTTCAGCCTTTGAGATGCCTTCTTCGGTGATGGCTATAGTGCGGTTTTTCTCATCGACGGTGAAGTCGCCCGTAGCCTTTTCTTGCGGAGTCGCAGGCGGTTCGCCGCGCTTCATCTGGCGCGCGACTTCGTTTGCCTTGATGTAGCCGTCTAGCGTGCGGTTTGTGGGGCCTGAAATGATGAGCGGCGTCCTGGCCTCGTCTATGAGGATACTATCGACCTCGTCCACGATGACGAAGTTATGCTCTCTTTGCACCTTGTCTTTGAAATCCATTTTCATATTATCGCGCAGGTAGTCAAAGCCGAATTCGTTGTTGGTGCCGTAGGTAATATCGCTGGCGTATGCGGCTTTTCGTGCTTCGTCGTCGTATTCGCCGCCTAGTATCACGCCCACGCTAAGACCTAGAAATTTATAAATTTCACCCATTTGCGTCGCGTCGCGTTTGGCGAGGTAGTCGTTTACCGTCACGACGTGCACGCCCTTACCGCTCATCGCGTTTAGCACGACGGGTAGGCTTGCTACGAGGGTTTTACCTTCGCCCGTTTTCATCTCGGCAATCGTGCCGTCGTTTAGCACCATACCGCCGATTAGCTGAACGTCGAAATGGCGCATATTTAGCGTCCTTTTACCT